>QHMS01000015.1 GCA_003217895.1 Verrucomicrobiota bacterium | reverse complement strand
AGCCGACGCGCGAGGACGTTTAGGCTCTGACCAATTACCGAATGCGCCTTTCACTGCTCGTTCTTTCTTTTGCGCTCTGTTTACTTCTTTCGAGCAGTTGCTCGAAAGCCGTCAGTCGCGCAACAGCCGCAATGATCTTTTCGTTTAAGGGTAGAGTCGTCTTCGGAAATGGAGAACGGAACGAGCTTCAGCCGGTCACGCTTAAAAGCAGAATTCAAAGCGGCGATACTGTGCGATCGTCCGACGGCGCGTCGATCGACTTCGCCGTCATTCCGGCTGCTCTCGCACAACTCATCGGCGATTCTGAAATCAAAATCGACGAGCTCAGCGTCGCGAAGGATGGCAATCAAACCGCCGGCGGTATGCGAGATCGGACCGCGCGCATTCGGTTGAACCGGGGAAAAGTTATCGTTCTGTTCGCTCCAGGGGACAAAAGCACGTCCCAATTTGCCGTGACCACGGGCCAGTTCACGATCAAGCCTGATTCAGACTGTTTGTTTTGTGTTTGGACTGACGGCAAAATGACGCGCGTAACGTGCGCGAAAGGAAATGTCAATACGCCGTCCGATACACCGGCGCCAGTTACGATAGCTGCCGGCTATTTCCAAGAGTGGCCAACAACGCGCAAAACGCCCGTTCCTGCGACTGAGGACGCCAGTGCGCAGATCGACATTACAGAGTCGCTCGAAGCTGAACAGCGCTTGCAAGACGGGGCGTTTGCCTGGCAGAACCGCCGCCCATTCTAGCAGCAAATTGGAGGGAAGCTGTCGACTCCCGCTACAATTTAAGGCGCAGCTGTGTTGTCGATTTACGAAACGACGCAGTTGACAGCACGGGTCGCTCGCCAATGCCGGCACGGCGACAACCGACTCTGAAGAGCGAGGCGATTTGCTCCGCAAAGACGCCTTCCCCAGTCATACGCGAGTGCCACTGAGAATTATTTAGCCGGTTCCCCCGCATATCACGGATCCGTCCGAGCACCTTCTCTTTGCGGTCCGGGAAATGTTCTTCCAGCCAGTGTTCAAATAATGGCGCTACCGCCCACGGCAAGCGGATAATTGTGTAACCGGCAAATTGCGCGCCTGCTTTTGCGGCTGCGTCCAGGATCTTCGGAACTTCGTAATCCGTGAGTCCCGGAATGATCGGCGCAACCATTACGCCAATTGGAATTTTCGCAGCGCGGAGCTGTTTAATGGCGTCGAGCCGGCCCTGGGGCGACGTGGTGCGCGGTTCGAGCACTTGCTGCAAATTCGGATCGAGCGAAGTCACCGAAAGATTCACTGCGACTGCGTTGTGTTTTGCCAGCTCGCACAAAAGGTCGACATCGCGCGTGACGAGATGATTCTTGGTGATGATCGCCACAGGATTGCGAAATTTTACGAGCACTTCCAGGCAGCCGCGTGTGATGCGCAACTTTCTCTCGATCGGTTGATACGGATCTGTCACGCCACTCATCACCAGCGTCTGTGACTGCCAGCTTGGTGATTCCAGCTCTGCGCGCAATAACTCGGGTGCATTCATTTTCACCATGATCTTGCTCTCGAAATCGAGTCCGGCGGAAAAGCCGAGATATTCGTGGGTCGGCCGCGCGTAACAATAAATGCAGCCGTGCTCGCAGCCGCGATATGGATTCAAGCTCGTTTCGAAACCGACATCGGGACTGCTATTGCGCGTGATGATCGACTTCGTTCCATCCCGAAAATATTGTGTCGCACGCCGCGGTTGCTCCTCAGTCGCAGGATCAAGATCGACACAATCAACGTCGGTCAGATCGACATGCAGTTTTTCAAACCGATTCGCCGGGCTCCAGGACGCGCCACGCCCTCGAATGGATGCGGAGCTCGGCGGCGTCTCGTCAATGACAGGTCGGAATTTCCGTTTCGCTGGCATCGACTAAGTTCACATGAACATATCGCGCTGTCGAGCAAATCCATGAATTCCTGCTATGCTTCCGCACCGATCACTAATCACTGGTCACCGATCACTGTTTTTCCCGGAGGGGTGGCAGAGCGGTTGATCGCGCCGGTCTTGAAAACCGGAAGGCCGAAAGGCCTCGTGAGTTCGAATCTCACCCCCTCCGTCCTGCTTCGCCCTCCCGGCGCTTCGCAGGACTTGCTGTTTTGTTTGCGCGAAGCAGGACGCCCTCCGAAGCTTCAGCGAAGGAGGGGCCAGTGTATTACGTTTATCTTATCGAGAGTCTCGCTGCGCAACGTAAGCGCTATATCGGCATGACTACCGACCTCAAACAACGTCTCCAGGAACATAACGAAGGAAAGTCTTCCCATACCTCAAAGTTCAGGCCATGGAAGTTAATCACCTACATTGCATTTACGCGTCAAGCCAAGGCAGAAGCTTTCGAGCGTTATCTCAAATCTGGGTCAGGCCACGCATTCGCCAATAAACGCCTGTGGTAGTCGCAGTCCTAGTTGCCGACTATGGCCTGCGGACTTGCGGATTGCGGGAAGAAGAATCGCGCTATGATCGCCGCGCAGAAAAATCCCAGCACCGCTGCGCACACGACATCGGATAGATAATGTGCGCCGATGTACATTCGCGAGAAGCCGATCAGAATCGGGATTGAGAGACAGGCGAGGCCGATGCGCCGACGAGCGAAAATTAAGATGCCAAAAAATGCCGAGGAAGCGCCAACGTGGCCGGATGGAAACGAGTGATATTTCGTGCTAAAACGCGGGCCTCCCCAACGAAGCTCCGATTTCACCGAGGGACGCGCGCGTGGGACCGTGCGTTTAATCACGTGGCCGGCAACGCCTGCGATCGCCATCGCCAGCAGCATCGACAAAAAAATGCGTGTCCATCTTTTACTGCCGCGCCACCAGGCGATTCCTACAAGAAGCAGTCCAAGCACAACATGGGCAGGCCAGTCGCCAAATCGGCTAACGTTGCGCATTAAATTGCGCAGAGTGGGGTTTTGATGTTGCTGGACGAAATGCCAGACGGTGTCATCCAGATAAAATGCTACTCCGATCGCAATCGCCGCGATGGCAATGCCGACCAGCCAGTAAAAAATGGCCGCGCGCTTCATGAATAAGTTCCCTGTGTCATAACTGTCATTCCGAGCGGAGTCGAGGAATCCCGCGGCATAACTCACTGCGAAATTCACGAGATGCCTCGACTTCGCTCGACATGACAAGCGTTTTTTACTGAGATTGATCGTCCGGTCTTGCTTTATTCGCGCTCGTGCTCGTAATCGGTGGAATCAGAAACATGACTCAGAGCAAAATCAAGCCGCTGGGAAATTACGCGCTGCTGTTTTTCGGTTGTGTGCTTTTTCATGTCGCTGGGACATGGAGCTTGCCGCTGATCGACCGCGACGAGCCGCGCTTTGCGGAAGCATCCCGCGAGATGATTCAGCGCGGCGACTATGTCGTTCCCTACTTCAATGACCACCTTCGCCTGGACAAGCCTCCCCTCACCTATTGGGCGCAAACAGTGAGCTACCGCATCTTTGGCCAAAACGATTTCGCGGCACGCTTCCCGTCCGCGGTCGCGGCGGCGTTGACAGCATTGGTGATTTTTAGCTGGGGCCGTCGAATCGCCGGAGAAAAACTCGGCTGGTGGGCAGCAATTATCTTCACGCTGTCGCTGCAAACATTCGTTCACGCAAAAGCTGCCGTCGCAGACATGTGGCTGGTGCTGTTCATGACTGTGGCGCATTGGAGCGGTCACGAGTTGCTGAATGGATCATCATCGGCGGCGTCGCGCCCGTCGGTCGCGCCCTACCAATTGTCCGCGCTTCAACGCTTCAACCCTTCAACGCTTCAACCTTTCTTGCCTTGGTGGCTGATGTTCTATCTGTCGCTGGCGCTCGGTTTTCTCGCCAAAGGACCGCTTGCGTGGGTACCGCTGCTGACAGTTACCTCGACAATTTTCTATGCGCCGAATTTGCAGCTTGGCCGCCGATTCAAATTCGTTCGCGGCATCGCACTGATGCTGGCGATTATTGCGGCCTGGGGAATTCCCGCGTTAATTCGGACACATGGAGACTTTCTGCGAATCGGAATCGGTCGCCACGTCATTGGCCGCTCGTTCGGAGCAATGGAGGGGCACGGGTGGAACTCGTTAGGCGGATACCTCTTATTACTGCCGTTTTATTTCGTGACCGTGTTTGTCAGTTTCTTTCCATGGTCGATCAAACTGCCCGCGCTTTTGAAAAGATTGTGGCGCGAGCGGGACAACATCGACAACTACCTGCTCTCCGGCGTCGCGATCATTTTCATCATCTTTTCAGTCATTAAAACGAAGTTGCCCCATTACACGTTGCCCGCGTTCGGTCTGCTGGCGCTTGTGCTTGCTCGCCATCGGCAGGAAACCGTGACGGCAAGCCGCCGTTCTTTTTTTGCGACCGTCGCCGTAACTACTGCGTCTATTTGGATTGCATTCGCGCTCATTATTCCGCCGCTGGTCGCACGGTTTTTTCCGGCGTATCAGCTCCTTCAGGTATCACACGCTTTTTTGAAGCCGAACATGCAATTTGCCTCGGTGGCGTTCGAGGAGCCGAGTCTTGTCTGGTATTTTCGCTCGCGCGTGAACGGGTTTTTCACGCCATTAAACGAGCGCCGCGCTACAGAATTTATGAGCTCCTCCGGGCCGCGTTTTATCATTCTGCCGATGCCTGTTGCCGGATCAGTTTTTTCGAATGCTTCGCGAACTTGGAAATTTTTTACAGTCAGCGGATTCAACGTCGCCAAAGGCAAGCGTGTCGACCTAACGATGGTGCTGAAACTGGAGTGATTGATTTGACCATTTAGCGATTCAACGATTTAAGAATTTAGCGATTTACCGATGATTACCTTTCTCGAGGGCAAACTTGTGAGTGCCCTGCCGACGCAGGCGACTATTGATGTCGGCGGCGTTGGCTATGAAGTGTTCATCCCGCTTTCGAGTTACGACAAGCTGCCGACTGCCGGGCAGTCCATTCGGATTCTCACTCATCTGGCAGTGCGCGAGGACGCGCATGTGCTTTACGGGTTCATGACGCCGGCCGAGCGCGATCTTTTTCGATTGCTCGTCAACAATGTCAGTGGGATCGGACCGAAACTGGCGCTCGCAGTGTTAAGCGGAATGAGCGTGACCAGTTTCAAAGCTGCGGTCGTCAATTCAGATGTCGCCGCGATTTCGAAAATCAGCGGGCTCGGGAAAAAGACAGCCGAGCGAATCGTTTTGGAACTGAAAGATAAATTGGGAGTGGCTGCGGCGTGGGAAGCAGCCAGCGCAGCACACGCCCCCACTCCAGAAGCGGAGCAAGCCAACGAAGCCGTGCTCGCGCTGATCGCGCTCGGTTACAAACAGATCGAGGCACATAAGGCGGTGCGGGACCTGCAGGAGAAAGGCGAAGCGAAATCGGCGGAAGATTTAGTTAAGCTCGTGCTCAAGCGCATGGCTGCGGGAAGGTGATTGCAGAAAACGCCGAACGCTCAACGTCCAACGCCCAATGTTCAATTCAGATATTTGCATTCGGTGTTGGACGTTGAGCGTTGGGCGTTGGACGTTTGCCTGGTGATGCAAGTCCAGGTTCAGGACGACAGGCTAGCCACTATCCGCGCTGCTTTTCCGAAGGAAGGCCTTTTTGCCGAAAAAGACTGGCTTCTTTCACCGGAGGCATTTCCCATCGACAAAAAGTTCGCGGCCGACCTCGAGCAGCTTGGTCATCGGCTGTTTGTTTTTCAGCATGCCTGCAATCAGCTCTATCACCTGAGCGTCAAAGGGAAGCAGCCTGCGTGGATCGCACGCTACCTCGACGCGGGTAAACCGAAAGAGCTGATAGAATTCTCTCGGCGAAAAGAAATTCGGGACGATTTACCGCGAGTGATACGGCCTGACCTCATTCTAACTGAAAAGGGTTACATCATTGCTGAGATCGATTCGGTCCCGGGCGGCATCGGGTTGACTGGATGGCTTAACCAGACGTATTCGACATTCGACAGCGAGATCATTGGTGGCGCAAACGGAATGCTGGACGGATTTCGCTCAGTGCTGCCGAACGGTGGCGACATCGTGATCTCACAGGAATCGGCGACTTATCGTCCGGAAATGGAATGGATCGCCGCACGATTAAATCAAACCTCAAACTCGCGACAGGAAGAGTCCGTCCGATTGGCGGACCTCAAACATCAAAAATCCCCGTGGCGCGTTTTGCCGGCGGAAAATTACGAGCCGCAAGATGGGCGCACCGTGTATCGGTTTTTCGAATTATTCGATCTACCCAATATTCCTGCGATCGAAAATTTACTGCGCGCGAACGCTGAAGGACACATCACGATCACGCCGCCAATCAAACCGTACCTTGAAGAGAAAATGTGGTTCGCGCTTTTTTGGATGCATCCCCTTCGCGAGTTCTGGCGGCGCGAGCTGGGCGAGAAATATTTCATAAAACTACAACAGGCAATTCCCTATTCCTGGCTGCTTGATCCTACGCCACTGCCGCAGCACGCCGTCATCCCACGCCTTGAAATTCAGGATTGGCGCGAGGCTGCGAAGTTCAGCCAGAAGGATCGGGAACTTCTCCTAAAAGTGAGCGGATTCTCGCCGCTCGGCTGGGGCAGTCGTGGTATCGCGCTCGGAAGCGATCTGCCGCACGCCGAGTGGGAAAAGAGGATTGACCGCGCACTGACGACTTTCGAATCGAATCCGACGATTCTTCAAAAATTTCACAAAGGCGCTCTCTTTGAGCACCGCTACTGGGATCCGGGTTCTGGCTCGCACCGTGAGATAGGCTCAAGTGCAGCCGCGTCCTCGACGATGCCTAGTATCTCACGGGGCGAGCTAACGACGATGAAAGGCCGAGTGCGTCTTTGTCCGTATTATTTCATTGAATGCGATCGCGTGAAATTGCGCGGCGCGTTGGCCACAATCGCTCCGGCCGACAAGAAATTTTTACACGGCATGAGCGAGGCAATTTTGGTCCCGTCAAGGATTATCGAGAAGAGCATCCTGTAGCCACGGCTCTGTGAGCCGTCAGCGCCTTTGAGGTTTTACTCGTTCAACCGGCCACAGGTCCGCACTCGGACGGATTCGTCCTGCGGCGAACCGGTGGCCACAGCCAATGGCAGCGGATGCTTTGATTTTATCTTTCGCGGGCCATCCAATGCAGAGCCAAAGCTGGCACGAGAAAGAAGAATACGATTACTACACGCAGCTCCATGGAAAACAGCAAAACCAGTCTGCCGAATTCTTTCTCGTCGATTTTGAACAACTGAGTCGCCCACGAAACCGCAGTGTCCCAAAGCAGAATCGTCGCGGCGAAGTAGAACAGCGCGAATACAGGCCGATGATAAAAGCGCAAAAGAAAAAGTTCCGGAAGAAGATGATTCTTTCGCGGTCCATGCCGCGATTAAACCACGAATGGACACGAATGAACACTAATTCCTAAAGAGAAGCCACCTCGGATATCACGGATGACACGGATGCTCAGAAATGACCCGTCTCCGCCAAAGTTACGGCGTGGGAAGCGAAATCTGAATGTCGAATGACGAAAGAGTAAAGGAACCCAAAATCACATCTGTGTAATCCGTGTAATCTGTGGTTCTTTTTTTAATTCGTGTCTATTGGTGTGAATTCGTGATTATTTCTTATAGGCCGGCACTTCGGGTAACTCCGGCGGCACCAAGCCTTCTTCTTCTTCGTTCAACGGCACACCCGCGGGCGTGACGATGCGCGCGGTAACGAACATGACCAGGTTCTTTTTCTCGTGCTGCTCGACGTTCGTGCGAAACGCCCTGCCGACTAGTGGAATGTCGCCGAGGATGGGAACCTTATCCTCAGTCTTTTGCACGTCTTCACGCATCAACCCGCCGAGCACGACTGTCTGTCCATCATAAACGCTGACGCTCGTCGTCACTTTGCGTGTGCTAAACACCGGCTGGTTGATCACGTTCGGTGTAAGCTCGATAGGCACAGATGTTGAAATGACGTTGCCAACCGTTTGGACGCCGACTGCGTTGATAGGGCTTCCGTAATTGATGAAGCCTTCGAATTCCACGACCTGCGGAATCAGGTTCAGGTCTATCGTTGTCGCGTCACCCCCGACTACAGGCTCGACCTCCAGAGTGACACCTGTGTTGCGGGTCTCCCAATCCTGAGGCGTTGTTGGTGTGACAACTACGGGTACGACGCCGCCCACTATGCCTGTGGTACCGCTAATCGAGGGAACTTGCGGCTGCGTATATGTTCTTGGGTAACGAAATTCTCTGACGACTTCGATGATGGCGCGTTGTCCGCTCTTGGTGGTCACGCTTGGCGCAGAAAGGAGATCGATGCCTTTCTTTTGATTCAGCGCCCGAATGACAACCTGAAATTGTGGATTGGTGAACACGCCCGCCAATCCAAAGATTCCCGGGGCGACGCCAGCAGTCTGCCCGAGGCCTGGCATCAAAAGGGCGTCGAGCGCGTTCGCGGTAATCGCAAAATTGCCGCTGCGGTTTCCGCTTGTAGCAGGATTTTGTCCAATGGGCTTCCCCGTGGCAGGATCAACGAAAGGAAAATTCGCCGCGTTCACGGGTGCTTGATTTCCCGCCGTTCCACCTGCACCGAAAACCTTCCCGTTAAGGCTAAATGGGCCCAGGAGCCAATCGAACCCAAGTTCCTTGAGATTATTCTGATTAATCTCAATAAACTTCGATTCAATTGAGACCTGCTTCGGTTGTGAAGCATTCGCCTGATCGACCAGCGCATCGACAAAGTCCAAATTGTCCTGCGTATTCCGAACGATCAGCGTTCCGCTGTGGGGCCAGAACGTTGCGTTTGCGCCAGGAGGAAACGCAACGCCCATGCTCTCCAACATCGTTCTGGCGCTAGTCCGTTCAACCAGTTGACGATCGTTAAGTAATGACTGCCTCGTGGTCGATATTCCGCCTCCACCCGGATTTGTTGTACGTAAGGCTTGACCGGCGCTCGCAGCTCCTGTTTGCGTGTATTGTGTCTGGTTGGCGGACGTATACTCAGTAGTCGTAGCTGCGTTATATTGCTCCTGTTCGAGAATCTTGCCGGAAACCGGAGGCACGTTGAGTAAGGTACCAGTCTGACCTTGCTGGGTGCTGCCGCTCAGGTTCTGAGTAAGATAATAACCCGGGTCTAACGGACCGCCGAAGAATTCCGGCGGCACGTGATATCGCTTTGTGAGCAGGTCATTGCTTTGTTCGCTGAGCGGAATAACAGACACGGCATACGGTTCTACTTTGACTTTTAATGCTGCTTGATTGGCGATGTAGCGCAGTGCTTCACCGAGCGGAACGTTGTCCAGAGTGACGTTAATGCGCGCGTTGGCCGCACCCGTTGGAGGCGCAACGGCTGGCACTCCACCAGGGCCCACCTGACCCGGTGCGCCTGGTGCGCCGGGAGCAACGGGAGCAACGGGAGCAACGGGAGCACTCGTAAGAGGGGGGGGACCACCGGCGCCCGGCGGAGTAGCGGTGCCGTTTGGCAAGACCGGCACCATCGGAACTGAAGGCGGCGCAATTTGTCCGAGAGGCACGAGCCGCAGCACAATGTTGACGCCCCTCTGGCCTTCCGGTCCGGTATCGTTCTCAGCCGCCTGCTCTCGAAGAACATCAATCGCCTCGCGAATGGTTGCGTCGCGAAATTCAATGTGCGGGATGATGATTTTATTCAGCTTGTTGGTCATCGCAGCGGTGCCGCCTAACTCCCGTTGGCTT
>QHMS01000289.1 GCA_003217895.1 Verrucomicrobiota bacterium | reverse complement strand
GCAAAATCGCGATGAACTGAAAAGCGATGCGGCAGTAATTTCCGATACGGGAATGATTGCGCGCGGAACGCCAACCCCTAGCTATGGCCTCGGTGGAGTAACGGCACTCGAAATCAAGGTCACTGGGCCGAAGATGGATTTGCACTCCGGAGTCTTCGGCGGGGCGGTCGCCAATCCGATCACCGCTCTCGCGCAATTGCTCGCTACACTTCACGATCGCCAAGGTCGCGTGGCTATCGCGGGATTCTACGATCGCGTCAAGCCACTCGAAGATTGGGAGCGTGAAGCGTGGCGCAAACTTCCAGTCGATGGCGACAAGCTGATTCTCGAGGAAACGGGCGCGCCGGAACTTTTCGGCGAAGCCGGTTACAATTCGATGGAGCGTATTTGGGCACGGCCGACCGCCGAGATCAACGGAATCGGCGGCGGCTATCAGGGGAAGGGGACCAAGACGGTGATTGCCAGTCACGCGATGGCGAAATTGACATTTCGTCTCGTTCCCGAACAGGAAGGCGATGAAATTCTGAAACTGGCGAAGGAACATTTACGCCAGAATCTTCCGAAAGGCGTCACGATGGAAATTACGACCGGCCATAGTGGCCCGTGGTATCTCACTGACCCTCACTCGAAGCTCGGCGAAGCAGCCCAGCGCGCCTTGCGCAAGGCTTTCGATCGCGACGTCGCGCTCATACGCGAGGGCGGCAGCATCCCGATTGTCTCGCAGTTCCGCGGCATCTTGGGCATCGAAACACTGCTGATGGGACTCGCGTTGCCCGATTGCCGCGCGCACTCACCAAACGAGAATTTTCCCCTCGAAAATTTCGACGGGGGCATCCGTCTCAATAAGGCAATTCTTCAGGAGCTGGCGCGCTGATTCTCAGTCGGTGTTGTAGCGTGCGCTCTCTCAGCGCATCCGACACGGATCGCGCATTCGATTCTCCGCTGAGGACAGCGGACACTGCAACCTTAAGGGCACTGCCCCATCATGAAATGGCTTTTAATCCTTGGGATGTGCCTTGGGCAAGTCTGCGCGGCACATGCAGCCGAAGAGTCGTTAGGCACAAAGATCAAGAAAGTTTTCGAGCCATCGCCAACACCGATTCGTAAGCATCGCAAGAAGAAAGCCACGCCCACTCCATCGCCGGCGGCCGAACGAAAACAAAAGAAAGCCTCGCCAACTCCAACTCCGAGCCCAACCCCGAAAAGCAAATCAAAACGCAAGCAAGCATCTCCGACGCCTGCACCAACTGAATCTCCGGCTGCGACAGAGACTCCATCTCCAACTCCAGCGGAAAATCCGACCCCTTCGTCTTCTGAGCGTGCTCAAGGAAAGAAAGCCTGGCCGAATGTCAGTCTTTCGCCTGAAGAAATAGAGGATTCCGACAGTTATCCGCTGAAAGTGCGCCAGATCATCGACGCCGGCCTGGCGCTAACAAAACAAAATCTCGGCTACACCTACGGCTCCGCCGATCCCGCAAATGGCGGCATGGATTGCTCCGGTTTCGTTTATTACGTTCTTAAGCAAAACGGGTTCCCTGATGCCCCGCGCGATTCCAGTCAGCAATACGTCTGGGTGCGCAAAGGTGGCAACTTCAAAGCGGTCGTGAGCCGTAAGGAAGACTCATTTGAACTTGATGATCTTAAACCCGGCGACCTGCTCTTTTGGCGCGGCACCTACAACATTGATCGCGATCCGCCAATCACACACAGCATGATTTACCTGGGCCGCGAAAAACGAACGAACAAACGCGTCATGGTCGGATCGAGCGACGGCCGCACGTACGATGGAAAACAACGCTGGGGCGTCAGCGTTTTCGATTTCAAATTGCCGCCACCGCCCAAAAGCGGCGACGCCAAAATTAGTCCGGTCTTTGTCGGCTACGGACGAATTCCTGGATTAAACGAAGACTGAATTGATGTGAATCATCATAATAGCATTCGAGGCTCCTTTTAATCGGCAGAACTATCCTTAGCGGATTGAACTCTATTGCTCGTCATGGGCTTGCACGGGAGTGGGCGATGCTTTCGCCTCCGGCACGCTCGGAGTGCGAACGTGGACGCGATAAACGCGGCGTTCGTATCCGATGAGGGCGATCACGACGAGCGCGAGCATCACGATCAGAACCACGCGCTGTTCGTTTTTCGAGAGTTCGAAAATTCTGAGGAGTCGTTTCACTTTAGTGTGGCGTACTGCAAAGTTGTCATTCTGAGCGGAGCGAAGAATCTCAGATCATTTTTGCGCCCGCTCACTAGAGCAATAGCCAGAGATGTTTCGCTTTACTCAACATGACAAGAACAGGCGCTTCATTTCTCGGCATAACGAATTGGGTCTTTTATTCCAACTTCGCGGAAGCCTTTGAGACGCAGGAGACAGGAATCGCACTCGCCGCAGGCGAGACCTTCCTGTGTCGGATCGTAGCAACTGTGCGTCAGCGAAAGGTCGACATCGAGCTCGACTGCTCGGCGAATGATCTGGGCTTTCGAGAATTTGATCAGCGGTGTGTGAATTTGAAAACGCTTGCCTTCCACGCCGGATTTTGTTCCAAGGTTGGCCAGGATCTCAAATGCTTCGATAAATTCTGGCCGGCAATCGGGATAGCCGCTGTAATCGATCGCGTTTACCCCGAGAAAAATGTCATTCGCCAGAATCACTTCCGCCCAGGCGAGCGCGTAAGCGAGAAAGATGGTGTTGCGCGCGGGCACGTACGTGACGGGGATCCCGTGCGCGATTTCTTTTTCCGAACGCTGCTTGGGCACAGCGACATCGTCGGTAAGCGCCGAGCCGCCGAAGACGCGCAGGTCGATCTTTGCGACACGATGTTCTCGTGCGCCCAACGAGTCGGCGACGCGGCGAGCAGCCTGTGTTTCGATTTCGTGACGCTGGCCGTAATCAAATGAGAGCGCGTATGCTTCGTAGCCTTCCGCGATTGCAATCGCTAGTGTCGTGGTCGAATCAATTCCGCCGCTGAGGAGAACAATCGCGCGTTTCATTAGGAGCCAATGTCATCCTGAGCGAAGCGAAGCGAAGTCGAAGGACCCCGCGGAATAACCGCTCGGTTTCGCAACGGGATTCCTCGACTTCACTCGGAATGACGGCGTCGTCATCGCGCACCGTGCTCGATGCCTTTGTCCGGATACTCGGTGCGCACGGTAAGCGCGATTCCACCGCGCGCGGAGAATTGCGCGGTGACGATTGCTTCGCGAGGCGCGCACGCTTTGACGAAGTCGTCAAGAATCCGATTCGTGACCGCTTCGTTGAACGCGCGCTCGTTCCGATAGGACGCCAGGTAAAATTTCAGGGACTTGCTCTCGACGCACAGGAGGTCCGGCACGTAATCAATATCGATTCTGGCGAAATCGGGCTGGCCGGTCACCGGACAAACAGAAGTGAAATCATCG
>QHMS01000014.1 GCA_003217895.1 Verrucomicrobiota bacterium | reverse complement strand
ATCCGCCAAAGTCACGGTGCAGATCCGCGAGGAACCGGGCTCCCCAGTGGTGACACGGAGTAAGAGAAATTTTTAGCGGCCCGAGTTCGACCGTCTGCCAATAATCCAGCTCATGCACGATCCGGAACCCGAGGTCGTGCACCAAATTTCCCACGCCCATGGGCACGACGATCGGTTGATCTGCGGCCACGCGCCGCAGGGTGCGCCGGTCGAGGTGATCAAAATGGGCATGCGTAACGAGGACAAAATCAATCGAAGGCAAATGATGAATTTCAAAGCCCGGTTGCTTCAATCGCTTAATCACCTTGAGCCATTTCGACCAGATCGGGTCGACCAGGATATTGACCTCGTGAGTCTGAATGAGAAACGAGGCATGACCAATCCAGGTAATGCAGATCTCGCCTTCGCGGATTTTTGGGAATTGAGGAGCCGCCGGACCACCAGCGCGTTTAACGAAAAGCGAAGGGATAAGGACGCTCGTAAGAAAATTGCGCTTGTGCCAGTCCGCTCGCGGACGCAGCCGGACGCGGGTGGAATCCCGCATTGGCGGGACGCCATCCCGCGACGTCTGGCTAACTACGTTTCTTCGGCTCCTTTTTGCAAAACGAATCGGCACAGTGCTTGAAGGATATAGGTGCGCTCCAAGTAAGTAAAACCCTTTGCGGCGGTGAGAGCTGTCAGGTGCGGAATGACAAAACCGGAATGAGTTATTAATGCCAAAGCTCGAATGACACTCGCGGAGTTGTCTCCCGCCCGCTCAGGCAGAATTGGTGCTTCGTCATTCTTTCTTGCTTCGTCATTCGTCATTGATCGAAGCCAAATTCCGCGTTGAGTTGTGCGGGTTATGCGAAGTTGGAAGGTTTTGGTTTCCCTGTTTTTGGTTGGTTCGGTTGCGTTGGCGTACGAATCGCGATTGCCATTTAGCACCGTTTTTAAAGGACAAGACCAATTCAATCGGCTGGTGGCAAAGGCCAAGGCGGAGAACTGGAGAGCGCTGCCGATTGGCGAACGCACGGCTGCCATCGGACAAGTTTTGGTCGGGACGCGCTACAAACATTTCACTCTGGAGATCGACAACCGGATCGAGTCGCCTTCGGTGAATTTCAGTGGGATGGATTGCTGGACGTTTTTCGAGATCGCGCTCGGTTTCGCGCGGATGCTAAACGAACCGGAATCGAACTGGACGCCGGAACGCATGCTGTCTTACATCGAGCAAGATCGTTATCGCGGCGGCCAGTGCACCGGCGAATATCTTTCGCGCCTGCATTACTTGGAGGACTGGCTTTACGACAACGATCGCCGGGGTCTGGTCGAGGATCTGACGCGCGACCTCGGTGGCCGCAGCGTCCCGCATTCCGCACGTGAGATGAGCGCTGGCTGGCGACATTACCGTTATCTCGCCGCGAACCGCTCGTTATTATTCGACCGCGCACGTTGGCCTTGCGTTGCGTACAGGGGATGGCGTCTTGCATTTCATGCACGCTTCCTCGCCGAGCAATTACGGCCACGTCACCGTGGATGCGCAGCTTTCGAAGTATCTGTATCGCTACCACTCGGACAGCGGGATTCTGGTCGCTCGACCGCTGCGATAAATTCGATCGTGCCTTTCGGCACTTGATTTTTGCGCCGAATTCCGCTCTCGAAACCTCTTTAATTTCTCAAAAAGGTACGCGCCCATTCGTTTAGCACCCAGAGGTTCCATAATCGCTGGGCGTGATTCGCGCGTCCGCTCTGATGTTGATCAAGCAGATGAGCGGCGGCTTTTTCCTCGATGAACGGCTGGAGCGCCGAGTGAAGGGGAAAGAGTCCGTCCCGAATCTGCTGCCGCGCTTCATTGCGCCACCACTGTCCAAGCGGCACGGAAAAGCCTCGTTTCGGCGCGCTCAGCACCTCTGGCGGCAGATCCGGCGACACAAGGTCGCGCAATATCCTTTTGCCCTTTTTTCCGTTTACCTTCCAGCGGCGGGGGAGCTTTGCGCAAAAATCGACAAATTCATGGTCGAGAAATGGCGAACGTACCTCGAGACCCCGTGCCATGCTGGCGATGTCGAGCTTGGTCAGCAGCGAATACGGCAGTGGCTCGGTGTTGTCCCAATGAAGAATTCGGTCGAACGCGTTCAGCTTGCCGTTCCAGAACTCGTGCACCATGCCGCCAAGGAACGAGGCAGTTCGTTTTTGAAGCATCGGCGTGGCGATCGATCGGAAGAAGCGACCCGAGAAGAACTCGCCCGAAAACAGGCTGCGCGTCTCTGGAAGCAGTCGGCGCCGCAGCTTCTCGATTATTTTGGTTTGCTGCCAAGGTCCGCCTTTCATCGAATCCAGAGTCCAACGCTCGCGCCAGCCCGATGGAAAAAAGCCGGACACATGATGCTGCCAACTCTTCAGCCAATGCTTCGGATAACCGGCAAAGGCTTCATCACCGCCGTCGCCGCTCAATGCAACTTTCACGTAGCGACTAGTCAGCCCACACAAAAGCATTGTTGGCAACACTGATTTGTCCGCGGAAGGTTCGCCGTAATGCCGCACTACATCCGGGAGCAACTTTAACAAATCCGGGTCTCCAACAAGGAGATGATGCTCTACTCCGAAATGGCTCGCTGACTTTTGAGCGATCTCCGATTCATCATATTCCCTTTGAGTGAACCCGATCGTAAAGGCCTTCACTTTCTGCCCGAGGCCACGGACGAGGCGCGCCAGCAAAGTGTTGGAATCAAGTCCACCGCTCAGCAACAGACCTACCGGAACGTCACTGCGAAGTCGGAGCCGGATGCTTTCGTCGAGCCTCTCTCGTACTAAGCCAACTGCCTCATCATAACTGCAAACAATCTTCTCCGATTGGTCGAACGACCAGTAACGCTGCACTTTCACGTCGCCAGCTCGCCAGACCAGGTAGTGCGCTGGCGGCAATTTTTTAATTTGTTTTACGATTGTCTGCGGCGCGGAAATGAAGCCGAAGATCAGGTATGCCGCGAGCGCATCGGGTTCGATCTCCCACAAGGCGAGCCTTTGATCCAGCAGCGGCGCCAACTCCGAACAAAAATAGAGACTGTCGCCAATTAACCCGTAGTTGAGGGGCTTTTTTCCCAGCCGATCTCTTGCCAGCAGCAACAATTTCTTGCGCGAATCCCACAGCGCGAAAGCGAACATGCCGCGCAAAAAGCGAAGCATTTCTACTCCGTGTTCTTCGTAAAGATGAACCAGCGTTTCCGTATCGCCTCGCGTGCTTAGCCGATGTCCCCGCTTTTCCAAATCGGTGCGCAACTCGATGTAGTTGTAAATCTCGCCGTTGAAAACGACCTGGATCGCCCCGTCCTCGTTTGAGATTGGTTGTCGGCCACAGATAAGATCGACAATACTAAGTCGCCGCACGGCCAGACCGACGCCAGGCTCGTGAAAATAACCTTCATCATCAGGCCCCCGGTGGCGCATCGCATCCGCCAGCGGCCGCAGAAACCGGCTTAAATCATTACCCTCGTTCGAAGTGACGTAGCCGGCGATGCCGCACATTGGCGAATGTTACCTTGGACGGGCGGGAAAAAAAGCAGGCTTGGTTTGCAGTCTATTTCTGATAGCCGAACCGCCGATCCAATTCCGCCATCGCTTGGTCTGCGTACTCGATGTCACTTGGATCGAGATAGTCAACGTATCCGCCGATCTTTCCGCGACGCACCTTGTACGATTCTGGGTCGTTCACGTCGCCGGGCTGGAGAAGTTGTCGATCGTACTCCAGCGATGCCTCCATCTTGCGCATGTTACCAAAACGCGAGAATTCCAGCGCTTTTTCGAAATGACGCGCTTGCGGGTCGGTTTCACCGACTGCTGCAAGCACACGACGGAATTGTTCGGTTGGATTCACATGCAAATCTTCGTAGCGAACGAGTATGCAATCGGGTCGCCGAGCGAACTCCGTGAGCCATTCGTTCATCGTTTGGATGATCAAAGCAATGCCGAAAATCGGATCGTGCAGCACGTCTCCCACGGCGCGGCTCTTGAGCTCATCGCCTGTCTCGGACGTCCGTCGTGTCATTTCGACGTAGTGCGAAACGAATGCGTCTCGGGGATCGCGCGCGAGCAGAATGATGCTGGCTCGCTTGATTTCACCAGGCGGGACCAGAAATTTGCCTCGCACCCGCCCCCACCAACGGGTCTTTGTATAGTGCTCATACAGGTCATGCGTATAGATAATCCGAGGTATGCGAGGGTCATGGTACGTTTCGGGATGAAGAGAAAACGGGTGTTCATCGCGAGCGCAAAAATAGGCACAGAGAAATGTTCGCACCCAGGTGCGACCGCTATTTGGAACGGAAATGACGATCGCATCGCCGCCTGAAAGCTCGCGGGCGCGACTGCTGAAATTACGGCGCGTCCATCGCGCCGTCGACCGGGATTGCCAGCCGGATCTGGCCGCCGGCAAAAATCTCGAAACTGTCGCGGGCTGATTCTCTTTGGAAGCGGCTGTCTCTTCCGGGTGGGCTCCGGCCAAAGATTGAGATGTTGTTTCGATTGCCATTCAGATCGCTCCGCTGAACCTTCGGACTGTTGCATCAGACCGCAACAAGGGGTAATTTATCAAAGGTAAATTATTGGGGGCGCACTGGCTTCGACTCATCGTTGGAAGCGCAGGCGGCATGTCGAGGATGGTTCGTTGGCCTCGTTAAAAACCGGACCAAACAAATAAACGCAGATTACCAAGATCTCGCTCTCGCGGCTTAATTGACCGCGACGTTTGACGCTGGACGCCTGCTACGGCGCCAAACGTGGACAGCAGGCTAATCAAACGGCGGAGCGACCGCGCCGGATGGTGAAGGAAATTCGTGGACGCTCGGGAGCCGGCAGTGTGCCGGTGCATGGCTTGGCTCCTCAGAATTTATCGCCGGATACACATGTAGATGCTTGCGTGGATAGCGACGAGGACAGGGGTTCAACTCCCCTCGCCTCCACTTTCGCTCTCCGAGCGAAAGTGTCCGTCGTAGCCACCGGACGCAACTGAACGGAAACCGACGCTGCCGCCTGAATTAGTCTCGCACTGTTTCCCCGGGTCAGGGGTGGGTACTAGGCCTGATGTCCATGAAGTCTTTGCCGTACGCGGCGGGTCTCTGGACTTTATCGGCCGACGCCCTCTTTCCGCTTAGGTCGAAGTTGACCTGTGTGGGTTTGTTCACCTGTGTCTTGGCATCGCGAATCGATGCTTTGACTTGCCCATTGATAACGAGCGTGACTTGATAGGTACCAACTGCCAGGACATCGGTAACGTAACGACCGCTGGCATCAGTCTTAAGAATTTTAGAAAAATTTTTCGTTTCAATCCGAACATCGGCACCTTTAATTGGGCGGCCGCTTGCGTCTTTAACAACGCCTTCAAGAACCGACGTGCCAGCAGAAACGCTGAACGCCACAAAGAGTACCCCGATCAAGCTAAGAATGATTGATTTCGAGAGCACAGTTCAAAAAGGCTTAACTCGTTGAGTTGGACAGTCAAGCCAATCCGCTGGGACCCGGATCGCGGATTCGAGTCAATTAACGTGGTCGGCTTTTCGTCCGCGCGCACAACAAACCGATTGAAGACAAACACACTCAGACAGACAAGGAATGTTTGCTAGTCCGCATTCCTAACTCGCAATTCGTCTGGGCTGATTTAATTCTGAAATAATGCACGACGCGCTCACTCCAATGATGCAGCAGTATCAACGGCTGCGGAAAAGCATTCCAGCAGACACGTTCCTGCTTTTTCGGCTGGGCGATTTTTACGAGCTATTTTTTGAAGATGCAAAGGAAGCGTCGGGGTTACTGAATGTCGCACTGACGAAGCGCAACGGCGTGCCGATGTGCGGCGTGCCTTATCACGCGGCGCAAACCTACATCGCAAAGCTGATCAAGGCAGGGCGCCGCGTGGCCATCTGCGATCAGACCAGTGAGCCGCAACCGGGAAAAATTGTTTCGCGCGATATCACTCAGATTGTTAGCGCGGGCACTGTAAGCGATCTCGACTTGCTGGAATCCAAGCGCGCCAATTATCTCGGCGCGGTCTATGCCGATGGCACCGCCTTCGGCTTCGCGTATGCCGATCTCAGCACGGGCGAGTTTCGGTTGACCCAGGCGCAGGATCGACAAACGCTGCTGGACGAACTTGCGCGCGTTTCGCCTTCGGAGCTTCTCGTCAGCGACGAGCAGCAGCAGCAGTTCAAGGAAATCCCGAATACGCTTGGCTACGACAGCTACGCGTTTCTCCCCGAACAGGCAGTCTTTACGTTGTGCGAACACTTCAAGGTCAAATCGCTTGACGGATTTGGCTGCGGGCAAATGTCGCAGGCCGTCGCAGCCGCGGGCGCGATTGTGCATTACTTAAAGTACCAACTCCGGCGCAAGATCGATCATCTGAGCTCGCTGCGCTGCGACGCGCCCGAGGAATACGTCCTGCTCGACGCTGCGACCCAAACCAATCTCGACCTGGTCGAATCGCGCAGGGCGCGAGGCACTAGCCTGCTTGCCGTCCTTGATCGCAGCATCACACCTATGGGTGGACGCAAACTGCGTTCGTGGATTTTGCAGCCCCTGCGCAATTTGCCGGACCTGCAGCAGCGGCAGCAGATGATCGCCGATTTATTGCAGGAGCCGGACCTGCTCGGAGCTATTCGCACGGAGTTGAAATCGATCCGCGACATCGAACGGGCAGCCGGGCGCTTGAGCCAGGCCTCGGGTAATGCGCGGGATTTGGGGGCGCTCAAAACTTCGCTTGAACAAATCCCGAAATTGAAAGGCCAATTGGCGAAGCTGATCGAGCGAATTGAATTTGGCACGAACTCTGCGGAGGCAGCCGTGCCGGCTGCAAACCAGTCAGCGCAGGCGACACGCCTGCCGCTACAGTTGCAAAATCAGATTCACGAAATGCCCGCACTGGCGGAGAAGCTGGCAAAAGCCGTCGTCGATGATCCGCCGCTGGCATTGAAAGAGGGCGGAATTTTCCGTGACGGCTACGATGCAGACCTTGACGCATTCCGGCAGGCGTCGCGTGAATGGAAAAACTGGATCAGCCATTTGCAGGAGCGCGAGATCGCAGCGACGGGAATCAAGTCGTTGAAGGTACGTTACAACTCGGTCTTCGGATATTTCATCGAAATTACGAAATCGAATCTGCCGAACGTGCCTGCGCATTACACGCGTAAGCAAACTACCGTGGGCGGGGAACGCTACATCACGCCAGAGCTGAAAGAGATGGAGGCCAAAATTCTTGGCGCGGATGAACGCGCCCAGAACCTCGAGTACCAACTGTTCCAGAAATTGCGCGACGAAACGCTAGGTGAGATCGAACCAATCCAGCAAACGGCGGAAGCAATCGCGGTTCTCGATGCGATCTGCGCGCTGGCGGAAACTGCGCGGCTCTTTCGCTATTGCCGTCCGGTGCTGAATGAAACGCTGCGGCTGGTGATCAAGGACGGACGGCATCCCGTCCTGGATCAAACTCTAGTCGAAGAGAAATTCGTGCCGAATGATACGTCGCTCGACGGCGAGAACGCGCGGCTGGCGATCGTCACCGGACCGAACATGGCCGGAAAGTCCACCTACATTCGCCAAGTCGCGCTGATCGTCCTGATGGCGCACATCGGCGGTTTCGTTCCGGCAGAGAGCGCAGAGATTGGTCTAGTTGATCGCATTTTCACCCGCGTCGGCGCAAGCGACGATCTGGCCCGAGGCCAATCAACATTCATGGTGGAGATGAACGAGACCTCAAACATCGTGAACAACGCCACCGAGCGCAGCCTGGTTATCCTCGACGAGATCGGGCGCGGAACATCGACATTCGATGGACTGTCCATCGCCTGGAGCGTCGCTGAATTTCTGCACGACAAAATCAAAGCACGGACGTTATTCGCAACGCACTACCACGAACTGACCAAACTCGCCGAGGACCGTCCCGGCGTGTGCAATTTCAACGTCGCAGTGCGCGAATGGAACGAGCAAATCATTTTCCTGCGCAAGATCGTGTCCGGCGGCGCGGACAAAAGTTACGGCATCCACGTGGCGCGCCTGGCCGGTTTGCCAAAAGAAATTCTCGACCGCGCCAAGGATATTCTTGCACACCTGGAGGATTCAAGCCGCGCAACCGCAGAACCAAAGCCGCGAGGGAAAAAATCGGCGAAGTCGATGCCCCAAGCCCAGAAACCGCAGCTCGATCTACTGTGAGACTCGAGATTCCTCGACTTCACTCGGAATGACAATTTCTCAACCTGCGCTCACCCGCGGATCTTGATGCACACGCAACTGAGGGAGCCAGACTGGAGCACCGCGCGGGATCACGCGGCGCCAGCGGGAGTCGAAACGCCACAAGCCGGCGTTTCGAGCGAGGTCGAGCGCGCCGCAGAATTCGTCGCCTGAAATGGCACGGTTGATTTCCGCGAAGCGCGGTTCGGTTTCGGCTTTGTGAGCTGGATAATATTGATCCATCACGTTGACATAGGTGTCGCGCGACAAGTTCTCTGCGATCCAGCTCATGATCTCGTGCGTGTCATCGAGGAGGCCGGGCATGATAAGATGGCGGACGATTACACCGCGTAAGGCCAAGCCGTTCTCGTCCACTTTTAATTCGCCGACTTGCGCGTGCATCTCGGCGATCACAGCGCGAGCAGCCTCAGCGTAATTGCTCGCGACAAGATATTTTCGGCAATGCTCGGCGTCCCATAGTTTGAAATCGGGCATGTAGATGTCCACGATTCCGGCCATCCAGTGGATGCTTTCAATGCTGTCGTAGGCCGAAGTGTTATAGACGAGCGGCAGTCGCAAGCCGCGCTCGACCGCGATTACGAGCGCTTCCAAAATTTGAGGCACCACGTGCTCGGGCGTGACGAAATTAATGTTGTGGCAGCCGGTCTCTTGCAGATCGAGCATCATTTGCGCCAGCTCGGCCGGGGTCACCTCGGCACCTTCACCGAACTGGCTGGTCTCGAAATTCTGGCAGAACACGCAGCGCAGATTGCACCAGCCAAAAAAGATCGTGCCTGATCCGTTCCACCCGCGCAGGCAATCCTCCTCGCCGAAATGTGGAAACGCGCTGGCCACCCGCGCGAGCCGGCCGCTCTTGCACACACCGATTTTATTGTTGTAGCGATCGATCTCGCAGTCGCGCGGACAAATGCAGCATGATCGCAACGTTTCGATCGCTTGCTGGGCGCGCTCATGAAGAATTCGTTCCTCGAATGCCCGCACATATGCCGGAACAAAATCTCTGCGCGACAGAACAAATCGTCCGCCACCGTCACCTCGAACGGCACAGCGTCGCCATTCACGACACAATCGAAAAGGTGCATTGTGAGTTGATTAACTTATTCATCTCAGCGCGAAGTGCCATCGCGCTCGACGCATGAGTTCCTTTTTGTGATAATCTGTCCCACGAACATGGCGGTCAAAACCGAAAAGGAGTTGAGCGAAGCGTTGCGCGCCCTCTGGCTCAAGGCAGTGGCCGCGATTGAGCTGCGCAACTTCGGCTACGCAATTTCACTCTTGCAGGAGATTCTCACGCAGGAGCCTCAATTTCTCACGGGCCGCGAACTATTGCGGCGCGCTGAAGTAACAAAAAGCAAATCGGCAAAGAAAAGCCTTTTTAACATCTCAACTGCGTCGTTCACGGTTATGAATGCGCAGCGAAAAATTAAAAAAGACCCGAAACGCGCGGTTGAAATATTGGAGAAAGTTCTGGAAAAGGAACCTTACAATCGCCAGGCAAATCTGGTCTTGAAAGAAGCCGCGCTAGCAGCCGGCTGGCCGGAGATCGCAGTTTTCGCGCTGCGCACGCTGGTCGAAGAGAATCCCCGCGACGTCAAGGTGCTGCACGCGCTTGGGCGTTTGTATCATCAACTCGGAGACAGCGACCAGGAGGAGGAAATCTATAATCAAATCACCGCGATAGATCCGCTCGAAGCCGAAGCGCTCCGTCTGGGCAAAGACGCGTCAGCCCGTGGATCCATGAAGCGTGGTGGATGGACGCAGGCTGAAAGTTATCGCGATCTGATCAAAGACAAAGAGGAAGCAATTTCACTTGAGCAACAGAGCCGACTGCGCTTGACCGGCGAAGCGCTCGATCAACAAATTGCCGAAACCTACGCGCGTCATAAAGCGGAACCGGCAAATATCGATCTGGTACGACGCTTGGGCGCGTTAACCGAGCAAAAGGAAGATTTTGAGGCGGCGATTCGCTGGTATCAGAGCGCTGCCGATCTAACCAAAGGCGCAGACACAGGACTGGCTCGAAAGGTTTCCGATTTGAAAATCAAACGCCTCGAACAGGAGATCGCTGCCCACGAGGAATTTCTTTCGAGACACAATGCAGATGAAGTGCGTGCGAAAAAGTCTGAGGAACTGAAGGCCGCCAAAGCCAAACGCGCAGAAATCCTCATCAACGATGCGCTGGAGCGCGTGGCGCGAAATCCAACCGATCTCCAACTTCGATTCGAATTGGGTAAAAACTTTTTTCATGCCGGGCGTTTTCGCGAGGCCGTGCCGGAGTTGCAGCGCGCACGACAAAATCCACATGCGCGCTTGAAAGCGATGAACCTCCTCGGTTGCTGTTATAGCGAACTCGAGATGCTTGATCTTGCAATGAAACAACTGGAGGAAGCTTCGAAGGAGATTTTGTCAATGGACACGACGAAGAAGGAGATTGTGTATAATCTCGGCCTCGTTTACGAGCGAATGGGCGAAGGGGACAAATCGCTCGCCTGCATGAAGCAGATTTACGAAGTTGATTACGGTTACAGGGATGTGGCACGCCGAGTAGAAAGTTCCTACGAACAGAATATTTCGCATGGCTGATCCAATTCTCGTATCCAAAAGCTGTCGGAGATCAGAAGCCCAATCTTGTCACACGCCGATTTTTATATGAATTTTGTGCGTGGGGTCGCGTCCAAGCTGATGCGAAGATGCGATTCTCAACTGCCGGCTGAACTGGTAATAATACAAGATCATCTTAACAAGGAGCCCCTTATGAAACCAAAACTTATATCATTCTCATCAATCGCAGCAGCTGCGATCGCGGTCAGTAGCGTCTGCGTTATCGAAACCGTCCGTGCTCAAGACGAGCCGGGTATGCCACTCGGGAGCAACCCTCATCTTCGCTCAAAATCCTCAGGGCAGGCGGCGGCATCGCCCGGCGCCACCAAGATGAAAATGAGCCAGAAGGACGTGAACTTTATCCAGAAGGCAGCAGGCGGCGGCGCGCAGGAGGTCGAGAATGGGAAAATGGCCGAGAAACAGGCAAAAAGCGCGGAAGTGAAGAGCATCGCCGCACGAATAGTGGCCGACCATACCCGGCTCAATAAGGAGCTAACGGCGTTGGCCACTCGAAAAGGCGTCACTTTCAACACGAGCGGTGT
>QHMS01000005.1 GCA_003217895.1 Verrucomicrobiota bacterium | reverse complement strand
GATACAAAACCACTGCGGCGTTGACCAGCAGGGCGAGTAAACGGACAGCCGTAAATTGCTTGACCAGTTCATACAGCTCGATTGGCATCAACGAGCTTGTCGCAACAATAGTTAGCCATTCCGCCCAACGCTTTCGGAAGAGCAGGCCGGTCCCTTCAGTGAGGAACAGCGCGGCGTAGGCTGCGCCCAATGCGCTTAGTTGCCTTAATTCTTTGGTATGCACCAGCTGCAGCTTGCTCAGGAGCGTACCGATGAATTGATTATCCGAGTCGATTCGCAGCTGATCGAGCCAATGTTCGACCTCCGACGCCACGTTCTTGTGAACGAAGCTCAACACGCCAAATGCCAGTGCCAAAAGTACCGCGCCTTTTATGAATTTGAAAACTGCGATCGCCAGCAGAGGCCCATCGCCACGTGAGTGAGATCGTTTTTTAGCGGACACTACTACTCCCTTATCGCCGCTTCACACTCAGCCGGACTGAAAAACGATGTGCGTTCTCAGCGGCAAAACAGCGGAATGGAGCGAGCGGGGCGAGCGACATGCACGGTAACACCGCGAAGCAGCGGAGAGCGAGCCGGGGTCCGCGTTTGACGTTCGGCGATTTGTAAAACATAGTATTACGTCATGACGAAGACCATTACGAAGATCGGAAATTCGCAGGGCATCATTTTCGATGCTGCGCTCATGGATCTGGCCCGGGTCAAGGTGGGCGATCAGGTCAACGTGACCGTCCATACCGGCGGCTCGATCGTTCTGACGCCTATCCATCCCGCGATCGATCCAGACACTGCCGCCACGACGGCCAGGCGCTTGATCAAGATGAACGCAGCCCTCTTCAAACGGCTTTCTTGAGCAAGGCACTCAAGCACCTGAGAGTCGAAGCCGTCAAAGCGATTCACCGTGAAGTGCTCGTAGCCCATGGTGGCGCCGCCGGCATTCGCGATGAGACACTGCTCGAATCAGCCGTGGCCGCTCCGCAGGCGACAATGAAGGGCCAACCCCTCATTTCTGCCCCTATCGAGATCGCGGCCGCGTATTTGTTTTACATTTGCCGCAACCATCCATTTCTCGACGGGAACAAACGCACCGCGCTCGCGGCTTGCCTGGTCTTTTTAGAAACAAACGAGCTTCTGCCAACCGCAAAACTACCGATCGACGAATGGGAAAAATTGATGCTCGACGTGGCCGCGAGTAAAATCGACCGCGCCGCTACCACCCAGCGACTGCGGGGACTGCTCAAGCACCCGCGCAAACGCCGCGGCTGAGTCCGTCACTGGTCACTGATCACAGATTGTGCCTCAAAATAGAAAAGCCGCCGAGGCATTTCTGCGCCCGGCGGCTTTTCGTTAATAGTTTAGCTTATGCCAATCCCAGAGAATCGAGCGTCGGCTCGTCGATTACCGCTGTGACTGTAAGCCCGTTGTCCGTCTGATAAGCGGTGAGCGCCTCCCGAGTCAACGGTCCGAGCAATCCATCCACCTCGCCTTTGTAATAGCCCATTTGTTGTAGCAAGGCCTGCGTGTCCGCGATCACCTTGTCAGGAGGCTCAGCATGCTGACCGACATAAATCGGTCCATCATAGGCGTAATATTCCGCCGAAGGACTGTAACCCCACGCCGGAAACCAGTAGCCGTTGTTGAAGTAGTAGTAACCGCCACCGATCAGTTCAACACGGGAATAATGCGAATGATACCAACCCTCATCGTGCCGTTCCGGATGATAGGAACGGAATACTTCGTATTGGTGGCCCTGCCAGTGTTCACTTCCTTCGATATGATGGTTCTGGTTGAAAGTAACCGGTTGAACCTGCTGCGGTTTTGGCTGCGCGTGGAAGTTTGCGTGCTGCGATTTGACCTGTTGCACCTGCTGTGGTTCGGGCTTTTTCGCCTTTACCCCCGCATTAGCCTGCGCGTTTTGCTGGACGCCTCCCGAAGCTGGCGGAGCTGCACCGGCTTCAGTCAAGGGGTGCTTGCCACCTTGCTCCTTAACCTGGTGCTCCTTCCCGACCTGTGTCGGCATTCCCGTCGCGGGCGCCTTTGCAGATTCCCGCTCAGGTCGACCTTTCCGGCCTTTTTCTGCACCCGGCTCATTCGTCGTTCCGCCGGTCGGTTGACCTGAAACATTGGTTTCAGCTGGGTTCGCAGATTCGCGGCCTGTTTTTTTGCCCTTTTCTGCACCGGGCCGATTCGTGGCCGCGCGCTCATTCGGCGCGCCGCGTTCCTTTATCGCTCCGGTTTGCTTCGTTGGGCCTCCCTGAGGCTGGGGCGCGTTCGCGCCGGGCTTTGCTTCAGCTGCGTGCGTTTTTTCCGGGGCGCGCTTCCCCTTTGATGGTGACTGCTGTTCCACTGGCTGCTGTGCCAACGCGGCTCCAGCCAATGCCAGTGAACAGCCTATAAGTAGACTGCTAAGTTTTTTCATAATAATCATGTTTGGTCGTTGAATGTTCGCGATCTATTCAAGCGATCTTGGAAGTTCCCCCAGTCGCGAGAGACGAATGCCTTTACACGGCATTGATCGCGCAACTGTTATTCGTGTGATCGCCGACATTTGGTTCCCTCGCACGTGCGAATTCGAAAATTCCTGTGGGCCAAAGCTTTCAGTCGACTGTGAATGGAGCGACTGGGTGAGCGACATGCGCGGTAACGCCGCGAGGGTAGCGAAGACTAAGCCGGGAGGTGAGCGAATGAATAATTCGTCAAAGCGGACTTCCGCGGCCGCTTTTTGAATAACCAGCTTCTCTGCGTTCGACCAGCTCGCCGTAGCGACCGAAAGCGGGTCACGCCGCTTTTTTCTTGGCCACCGCTTTTTTGCTGACAGCGACACTGGGAAACTGCACGACGCGTGGGACAGGCTCGGCGTTTCCATTCTGACCGAACGTCGATTCGAACGTCAGTTTTCCGTTAGCGATCTCGCTTAACGCGATATCCGCTGCACCGAGCCCAGGAGCATATTCCACAAGGGGTCGATGCCCGAGCGCAAGCTGTCGCACACGGCGTGAGACCATGTTCACCAGAATGTGCTGATTAGTGATTATTTCAGAGGCGGCTTTAACGAGATCGGGTTTCATAATTGATTTTGACTCCTATTCGGTACCAACGTCGCACTTACCTCAGTGCGCACCGGAGGCTGACTTTCCTCCTTCGTACTTCTGGGGTCGAAGACCTCTCACTATCGCCCAGAAAACCAATTCCGCAAACACGGCATGCGGCGACGGCGGCATCTCATTGAACAAATTTCGACGGCGCGAGGACGTGAAATGTGCCGCTGCAATTGTGATTACCATCTATACATTCTACTTTTGAAGCGAACTGTCCATGAAGATCAGTTACGACCCCGAGATTGATGCTCTGTACATTCGTTTGCTTGAAGGCAAGCAGGAATGCCGTTCGATCCGCCTGTCAGACGAAGTCGCGCTAAACATTGGTCCTGGAGAAAAATTGGTTGGCATCGAAATCCTGGACGCACGGTCAGTTCTCGGCTCCGACAAAATGCCCTCCATCGAATTGGAAGGTCTTAAGTCGGCGAGCAGCCCACTGCTCGTGCGGGATAAACCGACAAAGAAATACGGCGCGTAAATTCCTTCCGGCAGACAAGCTCTCAAATGCCCGGCAGGAATGCGACGAACTCATTGTCATTTTTGTTACGATTCTGAAGAGCTCAAAAGAAAAGCCCCATAATTCTTAAATCTTAATTCTTACGTCTTAATTCTGTTCCCTTTTTCTTCATTCATCCTCTCGCCCATTTCTTCCTTCAATCTTTCTTAAATCTTCCTTCATCCTTCTTAATTTCTAATTCACCCTTCTAACTTTCCTCTCCTTCTGCTATTTTCCGCGCCTGCGTGCCAAAATACAGATTTCACAACACCGCACATGTTGTCAGGCGGGTCGATATGCGGAATCTGTCTATAGAGAACATTAAAAACGTCGTGACTTATCCAGACAAAGAAATGAAAATTAATCGGCCGGGGCGACATGGCGGTAAGGTCCGCGCGTTTGAGAAGACTGTTGACGGCGTTACATTAAAAGTTGTAGCAGAAATAAAAGGTTCGGAGTGTTGGCTAATGACGGCGTATGAGTTCAGTTAAACACATGTTGTTTGTGCGCAGCAGCAAGCCCCCGATTGTAGAAATCGATTCGGAATCAGGGGGAGTCTATGTTCGGTTTAGCGACAAAGCGGTTGCAAAGACAATCGAGAGACAAAGCGATGGCCCAATTATTACCGTAGACGTCGATCGACAGGGTGAAGTTGTCGGCATAGAGGGTCTATGTTTTACAGAGTTTTCGCTCTCCCAAATACTGCGGCAAGCTAGCGTAAGAGCGGATCGCGTCGATTTATCAAAAGCGCGTTTTAGAACAGCTGCCAGTGCTCACGCGGCAGCCGTGGCGTGAAGCTCCTCTCGCCGGCTTACTTCTAACTTTCTTCGCCTTCTTACTTGCGCGCTCAGCGCGCGTCCTCCTTCTTAATTCCGCCCCAGCGCGTTTTCCTCGTGGCGCCGATCGCTTGTCGCGTTATGGCATTGACCCGCTAAAGCAGTACCGGTAAAATCTCCTGCGATGGCATCGATTGGATTCACTTACTGGCAGGACGATGAAATGTGGCTCGGATATCTCGACGAGTATCCTGATTACATGACCCAAGGCACTTCGTTGGACAACTTGAAGGAGCATCTGCTTGATCTGTATAATGATTTGACCTCGGGAGTTATTCCGAACGTTCGCCAGCATTCCAATTTGGA
>QHMS01000004.1 GCA_003217895.1 Verrucomicrobiota bacterium | reverse complement strand
CACATCGCTACTACGAAGATCCGGCCGTTGGGAAAGGCGACCCGAAAAAGTTCGCTGCCTACATCGGTACGTACGAGCTCGCGCCCGGCCAAACGCGATCTGTCATTACCGAGGGCGACAAGCTATTGGTAGAACGGAACGGCAAGAAGGAGCAACTGCTCCCGGAAACGTCCGAAATTTTCTTTCGGAAAGGCGTCGAAGGCAGGATTCTCTTCCGTTACGCTGACTCTGGCAAAGTCGACGCGTTGATTGACCGCCGTAACAACGAGGACGTCATCTGGCTCAAAACGAAATAATCTCTCTCTGCAAGCTCAGCAGATACACTAAAAAGTTGTGCAGAAGGCGAGCCTGCAATTTACAGCCGTCGCGCCAACAACGGCCAGAGTTTTTCCAGGGTCCGCAAATTGATTATGCGAATCTGGTCTCCAGCAGGTAATCTGATTTTCGGGTGATCAAATTCCGCGGCGAAACGCTGTTTGCGCCGCGCGTATTTCGGCACTGAATACGCGCCGCAAATATCGCCACCGATGATCTGGCAAAATTCGCGAAGCATCCCGAGTGCCCACTGCAGATCGGCGACCGAGAACCGGCCGCTCTCCCAATTTGTCACCGCTTCTTCGATGCACAGGCAATCAAGATCGATTGTGACGTAGATATTTTCGTTAGCCAGACCCTTCGAAAATCGCTCAAAAAGGTCGCGCCAATTTTCGCCGAGAATGGCGCCTTTTCGTTGTCGATCTTTCACCGGCCGATCGTCTGCCCACGGATGCACTTCAAGAACTCCGGCGCGTTCAGCGCGACGATTCCCAAAAATTTGATGTGGCCACCAGCATTCGAAATTGCCGCAGCCCCAAACTGCCACATGCTTGATTTGCGGAAGTTCCAGTGCGCGATTGATCCAACCACCGCATCCCCATTTCGGCGGGCGCACATCCCAGTCCGGATGATTGTCGAACGAAACGAGCACGACGGATCCAGCAATGCGGCGAAATCGAAGCGCGGTTAAATAATGGAAGTCGCCCGATCCATAGAGCAAGAATGGCGCGGCGAGGTTCGCCTCATGTTCGTGATAGAATCTTTCGATCAAACGCGGTGGCGCCGAGAAGCGCAGTTGGGGCCCCCATGCGCGTGCGTCAACCACAGGCAGGGCGAATGGCTCATTCCGCCACGCGTCATCTAGATTGAGATGTTTGGGATGTTCCATCAAGCCGCGGAACAAGTTTTCGTTCTCTCCACAAGTATCAATGGCTCCCTATGCAATCATTACGATCCGATCAAGCTGATGCGCGCAGTTGCCGCTTTAGGCGCGAAGCTAATATGATGCTGTGAAAGAGACTCAAGTCGAAAAACTAAAAGAGCACGAGAAAGAACACGATTTCCTTTGCGTGGTGAGCGACGCGTTCCGTGTTTTCGCCCGCCGCTGTTCGGTGATGCTCGGCAGCGCCTGGGCATTTGCTGGAGCCGTACTTGTTATTGGTGTCTGGCTTATTACCGGACCCACTTTTCATTTTTCCGACACATGGCAACTCATCATTAACACGGCCACGACCATCATTACGTTTCTGATGGTGTTTCTGATTCAGAATACGCAGAACCGCGATGCCAAAGCTGTTCATTTGAAATTGGACGAACTCATTCGCGCGATCAAAAACGCGCGCAATGAACTCGTCGATCTCGAGGATCTTTCGGATGAGGAACTCCAGAGACTCGACGCCCAATTCCGGAGGATGCGCCGACGAGCCGAGAACGACGAAACAAGTCCTTCGCGCCACGTTGATCCTGTCGAAACCGCTGGGATTACGCGCTAGGCAGTTCTTGCGTCCGGTTGGACCTTAATGCGGAGTAGGGCGCGGCCTCGGTGTAGGTGTCCGCCTGGGCGTGATTGTCGGCGTGGGCGTCGGTGGGCAGGGGGTGGCCGCCGGTGTCGGACCATATCTCGCGCCGGTGTTCAAAGCGATGTCGTTGTTTCCTCCCCAGATGATCATTTCACTGGCGGTCCACACTGCCGTGTGAAGCTGACGGCCAGTAGGCACGTTGATGGTGCTGGTCGCTGCCCACGTATTAGTAGTGGGATTGTATCTCCCGCCGGTGTTCAAATAGGTGTCGCCAGCTCCGCCCCATACGATCATTTCACTGCCACACCACACTGCCGCGTGAAACTGTCGTGCGGAGGGCGCGTTGCTAGTGCTCGTAGCTATCCAAGTATCGGTGCTTGGATTGTATCTCCCGCCGGTGTTGAAAACGGTGTTGCCAACTCCACCCCAGACGATCATTTCGGTGCCGGTCCACACTCCCGTGTGAAGCGATCGGGGCGAGGGCGCATTGTCGGTGCTGGTTGCCGCCCAGGTATCAGTAGTGGGATTGTATCTCCCGCCGGTGTTCAAATAGCTGCCGAACCTGTCTCCGCCCCAGATTAACATTTCATTGCCGGTCCACACTGCGGTCTGAAGCTCGCGGCCAACAGGCGCGCTCGTGGTGCTGGTGGCCATCCAACTATCCGTGCTGGGATTGTATCTTCCGCCGGTATTTAAATAATGAGTGCCCGATTGATCGAAACGGTAGCCGCCCCAGATGATCATTTCACTGCCACTCCACACTGCCGTGTGACCTTTTCGTGCGGAGGGCGCGTTGTTAGTGCTCGTGGCTATCCAACTGTCCGTGCTGGGATTGTATCTCCCGCCGGTATTAAAATAGTTGGTGCAGCAGGAATCTCCGCCCCAGACGATCATTTCAGTGCCGGTCCAGACCGCCGTGTGCTCGAATCGACCAGAAGGCGCGTTGGTCGTGCTGGTGGCCATCCAGCTATTGGTTGCGGGATCGTATTTCCCGCCGGTGTTCCAATCGCTAGAACCGAGTCCACCCCAGACGATCATTTCACTGCCAGTCCAGACCGCTGTGTGGTAGGATCGGCCAGCGGGCGCGTTGATGAGGCAGGTGGGCGCCCAGTTATCGTCTGTGCATGGAGGATTTCCTTCGGCAATTCGTGGAAGAGTGTAGGCGCCGTTTGCTACAGTCGTTGCCGTCGACACGCTTGGCAGACCTTTGCTGCGGGCAGGGTCGAAGCGCCCTTTGTTGTCCGGCGCTGACAAGTCGCCAACCAAACGCTCTGCTAATATTGGCCTAGCTAGACACTCGGCAATAACGAAGGGATCGTTTCCGAGCGCATCAAACAGTTCGCGTGCCACCTCGGGCTGTCGTGTGTGCTTTGCCATGTGATCCATTTCTACCTGCAACTGCTCGGCACTAAGCGGCCGTTGCCGCTGATCCTCCAGCGCCTGTGACTTGCTCAAATAATCTTCCACTTTCTTTTGAAGTTGCGCCT
>QHMS01000121.1 GCA_003217895.1 Verrucomicrobiota bacterium | reverse complement strand
ACTGCGACGGCATCGCCGACTCTGACCCCGATCGGCACGCCAACTCCCACTGCGACGGCATCGCCGAGTTCAACAGGTACGGCGACTCCGTCACCGTCACCGTTATTTTGTGGATGTTGTGAAGCGGAGTCCGTGCCCCCCAACACCTTGACGGGAAGCGCGACCTCTCTACCCTGCCCGCTGTGCTCCAATCATCAAAAAGTAGGCTATGTGGGCAACAACTCCGGTACCCTCCAGTTCAATGGGGTTGCTGGTCACCCATCGGGCCGTTCCGTTGTGACGATCTACTACACCAACGGAGATGCAGTGCGCTACGCCCTTCTGAGCGTGAACGGCAGTGCGGGAACGCCCTTGAGCTTTCCGTCCACTGGGTCATTTCAGACTGTCGGGTCAATACAGACGACCATCACTACGAATCCCGGCAGCGGCAACACGCTTAAGTTCTACAATCCGATCGTTGGTAGCTGGGCCCCGGATTTCAATCGGATTGGGGTGAACTGCCATATTATAGCACCCACCGATCTCCGCCCCCAAAAGACTTGTTTAAGTTGGTCATCTCCTAGCGTCAGGAGCCTCACGTTGAACTTTTTGGTTCGTGTCTATTCGCCTGCTCGCCGAAGCCCGCTGAGGGGGTGGGTGTGAATTCGTGGTTACCTCTTGTATGCTGGCGAATCAACGAGGCCGGCGCCCCCCGACGAGAAAAATTACCAAAATTTTTTCAAAAAAGTCTTGACGCAATTTCGCGTTTCGCGGCAAAAGGGGGCTCCGCCGATGATGTGTGCACCCCTTCACGCAACGTGAAAAAACAAATTAATCCTTTTCGTAGCGAAACTATGCGGCGGCTAGGCTTTCCCATCATGGGTCTCATTGGCTTCGGCGGCATGGCACTGGTACGTGCTGGGTTCGCCGCCGATAGCAATTTGCCGGAGCAAAAGATCTTTTCTCCCGCTTCATTACGACCCAGTGCCGTGAGGCACGAGACGCGGGCGGCGTTGCAAGAGATGATCGAGCTTCCCAACGCAAATAAGGTTACGCCGCGTATTGACAGTTTTTCATCCGTGCCGCCGACGCGGAGCAGCTTTATGGCGACTTGGGGCAGCGTGAGCGGGGCGAAAGGATACCTGCTGGATGTCTCCACGAGCAACTCGTTCAGCAGTTACGTGGACGGCTATCACGGCTTGGACGTGGGCAATGTAAATGGCCGCGCTGTAACCGGATTGAATCCGGGGACGACCTACTACTATCGGGTGCGTCCTTACGCTGCCGCCGGTTCGGGCGGATACTCGAATGTCGTCACGGCTACGACAGCGAGTCCCGCGGGATTGATCATTAATCCAACATTCGACTGCACGATCCTCAACGATCCAAACTCCGCAGCCATTCAGGCCATGATTAACCGGTCCATAGGGTTTTACGAGTCGCTGTTTAGCGATCCAATCATCGTCAAGATTCTTTTCCGCTACTCCACTGGCGGTCCGGCACCAAACCCCAGCCCGAGCGCCAGTCCTAGCCCGAGCGCCACCCCGAGCCCAAGCGCCAGCCCCACCGCCAGCGTCTGCGCCAGCGGCGCCGCTTTCCCGCCAGGCGTTCTTTCAACAAGTCTTTCCACCATTTACAGTGTATTGTGGAACGATTTCATCAGCCACTTAAGAGCGGATGCGCGGACTACCAACGACAATAGCGCGAACGCCAGTTTGCCAGGGAGCGCGTTATCTGCAAACATTGCGCCATCCAGTGCGAACGGGCGAGCGGTGGGATTGAACACACTGGCGGCCATGTGCGCAGACGGCACCCTGGGAAACTGCACCCCAGGAAACGGACCGTATGATGGAATTGTCACGCTTAATTCCGCGCAACTTTTCTCGTTTAGCCGGCCTCTCTTCTTTGGCAGCTACGACGCGCAGCGCTCAGTTGAGCATGAAATGGATGAGGTTCTCGGGTTTGGATCCTACCTAAACAACGCCAGCAGATCTAGGTCGTGTGCATCCCAGTATGAAGCGGAGTCGAGCCAGAACACGATCGCGGGAGGCGCGGGCATCGAAAGTTGCCCGACGTGTTCCGGTGGAGAGAAGGTAGTCAACGTGGGCAACAACTCTGGTACCCTCCAGTTCAATCATGTTAGTGTTAATGCAACGCGCAGTTACGTCGTAACGATCTGGTACCTCAACGGAGCCGGAACGCGCTACGCCCTTCTGAGCGTGAACGGCAGTGCAGGAACGCCCGTGAGCTTTCCGTCCACCGGTTCATTTCAGACCGTCGGCGCGGTACAGAGAACGATCACTTTGAACGCCGGCAACAACAACACGCTACTGTTCTACAATCCGATCGTTGGTAACTGGGCTCCGGATTTCGACCAGATTGGGATAACCTGCACTTTCACACCGCCCACCGATCTCCGCCCGCAAGACTTGTTCAGTTGGTCGTCTCATGGCGTCAGGAATCTCAGTACGAACGGTTCACGTTATTTCTCGATCAATAGCGGCACCACCAACATCGTTGGTTTCAATCAAACCCCGCCCGGGGACTTTGGTGATTGGTTGAGCGAGGCCTGCCCGCAAACGCATCCGTATGTGCAGAATGCATTCGGTTGCGCAGACCAATTTTCCGATATCTCCGCGACATCGCCCGAAGGGATCAACCTCGATGTCATCGGTTACGACTTGGTAACTTCGCCGACACCTACGGCCACGCCCACAGCAACACCTACGCCTAGGCCAACGTCCTCGCCTACGCCCACGGGTACGCGCACGCCAACCCCCGCGCCTACACCTACGGCTACGCCCACGCCAACACCAACTCCTACACCGGACGGGTGCTATCCCCACTTCGCGACAGCGGAAGGGTGCGATGCGCTTGTTTCTCTCACTACCGGCTCTGGAGATACAGGGCTCGGCTGGCATGCGCTCTCCGCCGATACCATCGGAAACTTCAATACCGGTGTTGGCGACGGAGCGCTGGCGCTAAACAACATGGATTCCAATACTGCGGTCGGCGCAGCAGCCTTGTTGCACCACGTCAGGGGGACACAAAACACGGCCGTTGGAACTAATGCCCTCGTTTTCAACGGCAGCGGTGACGTCAGCGGTGACTTCAATACTGCCACCGGTTACTCTGCGCTCATGAATAATGTCACCGGCGGCTCGAACACGGCTATCGGTTGGGAGGCGCTCACGGCCAGTGTTGATGCACACAACAATGTAGCCTTCGGTACTCTCCCCCTCTCGAGGAACACCAGCGGAAACAACAACACGGCCATCGGCAATCTGGCGCTCGAGAACAGCGTGGTGCCGAGCGATCACGTTGCGCTAGGCAGAATGGCCGGACGTGGGATCACCATCGTCGATAACAATATTATCATCGGTCACCATTCTGGCGTGCACAGTCGCTTTGGCCAGGAAGATAACGTCTGCTACATCGGCAACATCTATGGCGCGAACGTTGACAACTTCGCTGCGGTTGCCCAATTCGTCTAC
>QHMS01000013.1 GCA_003217895.1 Verrucomicrobiota bacterium | reverse complement strand
GGAAAAATTGGCTGCCGACTGATCGACAGCGGCATTCCGTTGGGTGTTCTCCCGCTTGGTACGGCCAATAATCTGGCGCGCAGTCTCGGGTTCATTGCTTCACCAGAGGAGATCATTGGTCGACTGGAACGCGGGAAGAAGCGCACCTTTGATGTCGGTCTTGCCCGTGGACCGTGGGGAAAGCGCTATTTTTTTGAAAGCGTCGGCGGCGGCCTTCTGGCCGATTATCTTTCCGCCGCGGACCGAAAGGCGAAGAAAACAAAAAACCTCTCTAGCGAACAGGAAATGACGCTGCATGTTTCGCTTTTGCGCCGGGTGCTGCACGAGTATCCGACGCGGGAATGGAAAATCGCGATCGATGGTGAAGACACTTCGGATCGCTACATCCTTTGGGAAGCCATGAACATTCGTTCGATTGGTCCGGCGCTTTATCTCGCATCGCAGGCCGCGACCAGGGATGGCCAGCTCGATTTCGTGGGCGCACGCGAAAGCGATCGCTCCCTTCTCATGGATCATCTTGATGCAAGGCTGGCTGGGAAAAAGCCGAAATTTCCATTGCCGATTCGACGGTTCCGAAAGTTACAGGTGGTTTGGCAAGGATCAGCGAAACTCCACCTCGACGACAAGCTGTGGCCACGCAAAAAGCGGGAATCGAAACACCGCAGGGAAATTGAGGTCACAGTGCGACCATCAGCGCTCGTGGTCCTGCTACCGGGACGCGACAATTAGGATGACCACCACCGGCATTCGCCGTGTGCTAATTTTTTCGGCGAATAATTGTTGGCGAGTGGCCCAGGAAACGTTTGAATCGACGCCATGCGCCGGCCTCATCATGTTTCGTCGCGAGAGATCGAGCGGAAATTCTTGATCAAACGATTGCCCGTGGAGATCTTGCGCTCACGGCATTTCCAAATCGCCCAAGGCTATCTGGCGAACGAACCGGGCGGGCGGCACGTCCGCCTGCGCAAAAAAAGCAAAACGGCCTTCCTTACGTTCAAGGTCGGACGGGCGGCGGACAGAGAAGAGCGCGAAATCCGGCTGAGCCCGAAGCAATTTGCCACGCTCTGGCCGGCTACGGCTGAACGGCGATTGCGCAAAACCCGCTACGAAATTCCGTGGAAAAATCTTAAGATTGAGATCGACATTTATCACGGCAGCAATCATGGTTTGATGGTGGCGGAAGTGGAATTTCCCAGCCACGCGAGTTGCCAACGATTCAAACCGCCGCGCTGGTTTGGGCGTGAAATCACCGGCGAAAAACGTTACAGCAATGTGAGACTGGCCCGCGAATGAATTACCCATGAGCTACCAATTGAAGCATCGTGAAACTTTGGGTGAGAACCTTCGCCGGATTTGCCGGCAACAGATCGAGGGGGCAATCGCCGTTGCCAAAGACGAGAAAAAGCCCAACGACACGCCGGTGCACGAAACCCGCAAACATTTGAAAAAAGCGCGCGCAGCCCTGAAGCTGGTGCGCAAAGAAATCGGACGCGGTTTGTTTAAGCAGCAAGACCACTGCCTGCGTGATGTCGGGCGGCTGACTTCGGAAATCCGTGATGCAGAAGTGCGTTTGCAGACTGTTCGGCAACTTGAAGAAGCGAGCCAACGCCATGGCCGCAATGCCTACGGAAAACTCGAAGTGATGCTCGCCATGGAACTGGAAAATTTCATCGCCGCGTTCGCGGAGTGGCAAACACAGGCGGTCCCTCTGTTGGAGCAGGCGAGTTCAGGCATCGATCATTGGAGCCTCGACCAATTTAACGGTAAGCAGCTCTGCGGCGCTGTGCAGGCAAGCTACAAGCGGGCCCGGAAAGCGCTCGCTAAAGCAACAGCAAATCCGACCACCGAAAATTTTCACGCGTTCCGATCCAAGGCGAAACCGCTTTGGTATCAATTGCGCATTCTCCGGCCAGTCAATCCGGTCGTGTTAAAGACCCTGGGCGACGACCTGCACTCGTTAGGAGATTTGCTCGGTCGCGCACACGACCTGAGTTTCCTCGGCGAAAGATTGCGGAACGAACACGGAAAATCGCAGTGGCAACGCGAAGGTCACAAGCTCCTCACAGTGATTGAAGTCAGCCAAAGCGATCTGCAGCGGGGCGCGGCGGAGCTGGCGGAACATTTTTTCGCAGAGCGCCCCCGCGATTTCGGCTGTCGCGTTGCGAGCTGGCTCGAGGAGTGGGAAAGCAAATCATCGCACTCGCTGGCGAAAGCGCTCGTCACATAGCCTTGCGCGCGAGTTTTGGCGGGAAAAGCCAGAGAAGTCTTCCTTCTTCGGATTCTGGATCGACATCGAGCAGCGCGACGCCCGCTTTGGAAAGTTTAAGCGAAGCGCCGGTCAATCCCGAAATGACATTCGTAAAGTCAGGTTCGTGGCCGACCAGCATCAAGACCTTTGCGTGATGCCGCTTCAACACCGTTCGCAGTTCGCTCATCCCAAATCCGGGCGCGAGCAATTCATCCTTCCGCAGCTTCGCCTTCAAATAATCAGTTGCGATCTCGGCAGTTTGCAAGGCCCGCGGAAGCGGACTGGTCACGATCAAATCGGGCTCCACGTTTAGCCGTCCGAGAAATTTCGCCACCTCTCGCATCTCTTTTTTGCCGCGTTTGGTCAGCGGACGTTCGTCATCGGGTTTGTTCCAGTTCGGCCAATCAGCCTCGCCATGCCTGAGAAAATAAAGTTCCATCGTTGAAGCGTTGAAGAGTTAAAGCGTTATATCGTTAAACCGTTTAAAGAATTTGCCACTTTGGCCTGCGCGTGCGCAGATCGATTTGCCAGAGACGTGCTCCGCCTAAAAATGCGTTGCGGTTATGTCCGCGCTCGATTCCTTGCGGCAGTTCATCGAATTTTTTCGCGTTACCGCCGCCGAGCACCACGTAATCGGCAATGAGCGCTTTTTTCAACTGGACAAGCGCGTGCTCGACGTCGCGCCGCCAAGCCTTTTCGCCATGCCGCGCCATGCCGGGTTTTCCAAGATAGTCTTCAATAATGCTGCCGTTACGATACGGAAGATCCCCCAATTCCAGCGGGAGAACATAATTACTCCACACCAAGGCGGAGCCCAGGCCTGTGCCGAGCCCGAGAAAAAGCATTCGGCCGCCGTGATAACTGCCGAGCGCCTGCATGGATGCGTCGTTGATGATTCGAACTGGTTTGCCGAACGCCTTTTCGAAATCGAATTGAACCCAGCCCTTTCCGAGATGTTTTGGCTCGCTTAGGATTTGCCCGTCGCGCACGGGCGATGGGAACCCCATCGAGATCGCGTTGAATTTCCAGTCGCTGACCAACGGTTCGATCTGCGTCACCATCTCGCGCGGCGTCAATTGCGATCCGGATTTGAATTTTCGTTTTCCCCCGCGCGAAATCATCAGTTTCACATTCGAGCCGCCGATGTCGATGACCAGGATTTTTCTGTCCATCACGGTCGTTTCGTCGTTGCAGTAGGGGGTGGCTTGTCCGCCGTAGCCTTGGCGAAGGCGGATGACGCCGGCTGCGAATCAGTCCCAGATTCCGCTGGAGCCGCAGGCATGTCGCTGACGACCGTGATCGGAATTAATTTGTCCGCCGCGCGCAATTTCTTCTTCGAGCCAGTCATCTTTTTAGCGCGTTCCCGGGAAACTTCACGGAAATGCCATTGCGCCTGCGCGCGCGGTTCCGAACCCTCGGGTTTCAGGCGCCGGTAAGTTCCGTTCGGCTGAAGCTCGCGCGCTTTCACGCGGTCATTCAAAAAGCTTGGAAGCACCTCGTTAATGATCTGGTCGCGTAACGTTGGATTTTCGACTGGGAAGGCCAATTCGATCCGCCGATAAAAATTTCGGGGCATCCAATCTGCGCTCGATAGGAAGACCTTGGGCTGACCGGCATTCTCGAAATGAGAAATCCGGCTGTGCTCGAGAAACCGGCCCACGATGCTGATGACGCGGATGTTCTCGCTGAGATCGGGAATTTTGGGACGCAAACAACAGATACCGCGGACGATCAGATCGATGGTCACTCCCGCGCAGGAAGCTTCGTAAAGCCTCTCAATGATCTCCTGGTCGACGAGCGCATTTAGCTTCGCAACGATACGCGAGGGTTTGCCTGCCAGTGCGTTGTCGCGCTCGCGCTCGATCATTTTGATTACCCGGCTATGCATATCAAATGGTGCGACCATCAATTTTTTCAGACCCGGATAACCAGCAAGGCCGGTAAGGGTGTTAAACACAGTCGCCACTTCCTCGGTCAGCTGCGGTTCGCTGGTGAGCAGACTGAAGTCGGTATAAATGCGTGCAGTCCGTGAATGATAGTTGCCAGTTCCGAGGTGGGCGTAGCGTCGCAGCTGATCTGCGTCGCGACGAACGATGAGCAGCGCCTTCGAATGCGTCTTTAGACCGACTACTCCATAGATAACGTGCGCGCCTGCTTCCTCCAGACGCCGCGCCCACTGAATATTGCTAGCCTCATCAAAGCGCGCGCGCAGCTCGACAATCGCGGTCACTTGTTTACCGGCATTGGCTGCGTCTATCAATGCCCCGACAATGGGTGAATCGCCGCTGGTGCGATACAGTGTGATTTTAATTGCCAGAACTTGAGGATCGTTCGCCGCCTCTTCAATCCATTCGACTAATTGATCGAAGCTGTCGTAAGGATGGTGCAGCAACACATCCTGGCGCCGCAGCACTTCGAAAAAATCTGCATGTGGCGGCAGAGCAGGATCGCGCGCAGGCTGAAATGGGCGGTCTTTTAGTTTCGCAAATGCGTCATTCGCAACCAATGGCGCCAGGTGCGTCATCGAGAGCGGTCCATTGAGTTTGTACGTATCTGCCTCGGATAAATTGAAAAACCGCAGGAGCAACTCGAGAAAATCCTTCGGACAGTCGGCTTCCACTTCCAAACGGACTGCATTACCCCGGCTTGAGCGCCGCAGTTCCTGCTCAATTGTGCGCAAAAGATTCTCCGCTTCTTCGTCATCGATGTAGAGATCGCTGTTGCGGGTGACGCGAAAAGCGTGCACACCATCGAGGATTAAACCGGGAAACAATTCGCCGATGTGTTGTTTGATGAGCGAAGCGAGATAAATGTACTCCCACGGTTCGTCCGCGCCTTTGCCACGCGGTAAGGCAATGAGCCGCGAGACCGCGCGCGGTACTTGGACAATGGCATGCAGGGGCTCCCCGCGCCGCTGGGTTTTCGCGCGCACCAGCAGGTTATGACTGCGATTCAAGAAATGCGGCAACGGATGACTGGCGTCCACAGCCAGTGGCGTGAGCATTGGGAAAACTTCCTGCTGAAAATAACGATGCGCCCAGGCCGCGCGTTTCGGCGGCAATTGAGCGATTTCGCGAACGTAAATCCCATTCTTCGCCAGCTCCGGCAGCAATTCATTATTCCAAAGCGCATATTGCGCCGCCACCAGTTGGCGGACTGTTTTCTGGATGCGATCGAACGTCTCCGTCGGGCTTAAACCGTCCGGACCGATGTCGCTGGTCTCGCTCTCGATCTGTTGTTTGATCCCAGCGACGCGAATCTCGAAAAACTCGTCCAGATTCGAACTGAAAATCGTAAGGAACTTGACCCGCTCGATAAGCGGTTGCATCGGGTCCTGCGCTTCTTCGAGCACCCGGTGGTTGAACTCGAGCCAGCTTAACTCGCGGTTAATGAAATTTCTCGGGTCGCCAAAACGCTCATGGGCGCTTTGCACGACTTGCGGGGCAACGATCGGGATGATTTCCTCTTCGGTTCGTGCAGTGGCCTGAGCTTCCGGCATCCCTCAACATCGACAATTAGCTGCGCATATGCAACGCGGGCCACTTCAGATAGAGGCTGCGGCAGTTTGATGTCTGATGTCTTCTGCTGCTGCTGCGTAAACGGCGTCCTCGGCAATGTTGGTAGCATGATCGCCAACCCGTTCGAGGCAGCGCCCAACAAAAATCAGATTCAAGTAGCCCCGCAATTGATCCGGGTCCTGCGCCATTCGATCGACCAGTTTGTGACTGGCCATACGGTTCAGGTCATCCAGTTTTTGATCTCGAGGAACGACCGCGCGTGCAAGATCGACGTCTTCGCGTGCGAACGCATCTACACTGTCCTTGAACATCGACATGGCATGGTCATACATCGGCCGGATCAGCTCGACTTCGGCCAGAGGCGGATGCTGATTTAGCTTTCGCGCCCGCCGAGCAATCGTAGTCGCCATGTCGGCCATGCGCTCGAGGTTCGATGAAAGTTTCATCGCCGCGACGACGCGGCGCAGATCGGACGCAACTGGCTGAAAGCGCAGCAAAATATCCACGCCGTCCTTGTCGATTTGCTTCTCCAACTGGTCGATCTCTTCGTCGTCGGCGATTGCAGTCGCGGAAATATTGTCGTCGCGATTGACCAAACCCTTCATTGCCCGCTCCAGACTACGCTCAGTGAGCCCAGCCATCATGAGCACGTTGTTACGGAGAGCCGCGAGCGATTCATCGAATGTTCCTAAAATGTGTTTATGCGCGATCATTTGAGCAATGGATTAGCCAAATCGGCCAGTAATATAGTCCTCCGTCTGTCGTTCGGTTGGGTTTGTGAAAATTTTGGTGGTTGGCCCGAACTCGATTAGCCGCCCAAGATAAAAGAACGCGGTGTAATCGGAGACGCGACCCGCCTGTTGCATGTTGTGCGTAACGGTCACGATGGTGTACTTGGCTTTGAGCTCGTAAATTAATTCCTCAATCTTGGCCGTGGCGATGGGATCGAGCGCCGAACATGGCTCATCCATTAAAAGCACTTCCGGTTCCACGGCGAGCGCACGCGCGATACAAAGCCTCTGCTGCTGGCCACCCGAAAGACTCGTGCCCGGTTTGTGGAGATCCTCTTTCACCTCGTCCCATAACGCCGCCATGCGAAGCGATTTTTCCAGCCGTTCGTTCAGAAATTTGCGGTCGCGCACACCGTTTAATCGCAAGCCAATGACGACATTTTCGCCGATCGACATTGTGGGGAACGGATTCGATTTTTGGAAAACCATGCCGACCCGGCGGCGAACGATCGCGGGATCGACAGTACTCGAATAGAGATCCTCGCCATTGAGAAAGACTGTACCCTCAACACGCGTTTTCGGCACGAGCTCATGCATGCGGTTGAGGGCACGAATAAAAGTGGATTTTCCGCAACCACTTGGCCCGATGATCGCCGTCACAGCATTGGACGCGATGTCCAGCGTCACATCGTCGATGGCGCGTTTTTCGCCGTACCAGATCGAAAGATTCTTAACTTGAAACGTGCATGCCGGAATAGGCTCGGCAGTGGACGGCGCCTCGGTCATCCGCTCAACGGCCTCGACAACGCTGCGCTCGGGTGTTGCCATAACTAAATTTTCCATTCGTGAAAGGCTAGACCACTGACGCCGCATGCCCGCGAGTCAGAATTCTCACGAGCACATTAACGCAAAAAATTCCCGTGACGAGCACAAGAGCGCCAGCCCAAGCCTGGCGATGCCAATCGTCATAGGGAGAAATGGCATAGGTAAAAACCTGCAATGGAAGCGCGGCGATGGGTTGACTGAGGCTGTGGTTCCAGAATCGATTACCGAAAGCGGTGAAAAGCAGCGGCGCAGTTTCGCCGCCGACGCGGGCTAGCGCGAGCAGAATTCCAGTTATGATACCTCTGGACGCGGTCTTCATCACAATGTGGACGATCGTTTTCCAGCGGCTGACGCCAAGCGCGAGCGCGGCTTCGCGATATCCGTTTGGCACAAGCAGAACGACTTCCTCAGTTGTGCGCAAGATCAGTGGAATCATGATCAGGCCCAGCGCAAGACCGCCAGCGTAAGCCGAGAACCCTTTGAAACGCAAAACCACGAGACCATAAACTACGACACCCCATGTGATTGATGGAACGCCGTTGAGCACGTCAGCTAGGAAGCGGAGAACAGAATTGATCCGAGCCGAACCGTACTCGGCGAGATAAACTCCGCCCAAAACGCCGATCGGAATTCCAATCACGCCGGCGAACGCGAGGAGTTCGAGCGAGCCCACGATGGCATTGGCCATGCCGCCGCCAACCGCTCCAACTGGCGCAGGCAATTTCGTCAAGAAATCCCAGTTCACCGAACCGGCGCCATTGACGAGGAGATGAAAAAATACCAGACCCAAGGGCGAGATCACAAGAATCGCGGAAACAAACGCAATCGTCGATGCCAGCGCGCTTTTAATTTTGCGCCAGGTGTGATTGTCTGCTCGTTCCAAATGCATCGCTATTGCACCGCGCGTGTTGCTGAGGTTGTCGTGATGGTTCGCAGAAGGAGTTGCGCGAGGAGGTTTACCAGGATGGTTATGCCAAAAAGAACCAAGCCAATTTCAAACAGCGCTTGGAGATACATGTCAGTCGTTGCTTCGGTGAACTCATTGGCGATCACGCTCGCCAACGTGTATCCAGGTTTGAGGAGCGACGCTGCGATCTGTGGCGTGTTGCCGATCACCATCGTCACCGCCATCGTTTCGCCGAGAGCACGCCCGAGACCGAGGATGACCGCGCCGAACAAGCCCTTCTTGGCGTAACTGAACACTGCGATCCGTGTGGCTTCCCAGCGCGTTGCGCCAAGCGCGTAGGCGGCCTCGCGCTGCAAATTCGGAACACTGCGCAGAATCTCGCGTGAGACCGAAGTGATGATTGGCAGGATCATGATTGCAATAATGATTCCACCAGCGAGCATGCTCGGCCCGTAGATCGGCCCACTGAAGAAGGGCGTCCAACCGAAGAGTCGTTTGAGGAACGGAAACGGATAATCGCGCAGCCACGGAATCATTACGAAAATGCCCCAGAGGCCGAGGATGACACTCGGAATTGCGGCCAACATTTCGATCAAAGACACGAGCGGTTGCCTAATCCAGAGCGGAGCAAGCTCAGTCAGATACGCGGCTGTTGCGATGCTCAAGGGAACAGCGATCAACAATGCGATCAGAGAAGAAACGAGCGTTCCGTAAATGAAGGGCAACGCGCCGAATTGCTCCGCGACCGGGTCCCAGGTTGATGTGACGAGGAAATGAAAACCGAATTTCTTGATAGCGACCGAAGACCCAATCCAGAGCTGCCAACCAATCAAGATAACCAGCACAACCACCGCCAGCGCCATCGCGAGCGTAAGCCACTCGAACGCCTTATCCCCAAAGCGCGAGGGAGACGCCATGCGTACTTGGACAGAGCGCTCTTCCACCGCTATCGATGCGGCAATAGCCATAAAACTTAATACTTTGATTAGCAGCGGCAGTCCGCTGCGGTACACCCCTCGCTTACATCTTGATTTCGTCGATTCGTTCGAGAACGCGCTGCTGGAGGCTGTCGGGCAATGGCGCATACTGCAGATCCGTCGCCATTTTCTCGCCGTCTTTCGCGGCCCACCTTAAGAATTCGACGAGCTTCTTACCTTTCGCAGGATCTTTCTGTTGTTCGTAAACAAGCAGCCACGTCGCGCCGCAGATTGGATAAGCGTCCGCTCCTGGAGCGTTGGTGATCGAGAACCGGAAGTCGTCGGGAATTTGCGCCGTGGCCAGCGCCGCGGTGATAGATTCGAGCGATGGCTTTACAAACTTCCCAGAAGCATTCTTCACCTCTGCGTAAGGCATTTTATTTTGGACTGCGTAAATCAATTCAACATATCCGATTGCCCCCGGCGTTTGCTTCACTTGCCCGGCTACGCCTTCATTGCCTTTGCCACCGATGCCAGTCGGCCAATTCACCGAGGTATTTGTACCCACCTTAGTTTTCCATTCTGGACTAATTTTGCTTAAATAGTCTGTCCAAATGTAGGTTGTTCCACTGCCATCGGAGCGATGAACGACCACGATCTCTTGGTCCGGCAACTTTGCGCCGGAGTTTGATGCTGAGATCTTTGGATCATTCCATTTTTTGATTTGGCCGAGAAAAATTCCGGCGATCGTGTCCGCATCGAGCTTTAACGCCGGATTTCCAGGCAAGTTGTAAGCGACCACATCCGCACCTGCCACCGTTGGAATGTGCAAAAGTTTCCCCGGAGCCTTGCTCAAATTGTCGTCGCTCATCGGCCCGTCCGACGCGCCGAAATCGACTGTTTGCGCCAGGATTTGTTTTTGCCCGCCACCGGAACCGATCGATTGATAATTGAACCGGACGGAAGGATCGACCTTCGCGTATTCGTCGAACCATTTCGAGTAGATCGGATAGGGAAACGTCGCGCCTGCGCCGTTGATCATCATCTGCGCCGACGCGCTGGCGCTTAATCCCAGCGCAACGATGAGCCCAAGAATTTTCGGCAGTTCAAATTTTGTCATGACACCAAACTGCCGCATCCGATTTCGTGCGGTCAAAACCTTTACTGTTACGATTGTGTGACAGCGACCGAATGAGACCCGTACCGCTCCCGCTAATTACACGAAACACTAAGGTTGCGCCTCGAGGGCGCAATGTTCCTCGCAGAAGTTTTCGATTCTCGCGCGAATTTGCTCCAGGACCTCGCGTGTTCTCGCCATCTTTTCTTCGTGCGTTCCAGTAAACTGCGACGGATCGGGAAATGGCCAGTGCAGCCGTGTAGTTACGCCCGCGAACACCGGGCAGCCTTTCGATTCGGATTCACTGCAAACTGTAATTACGTACGCAAACAGCTGACCGGATTTGAAGACGTCAAAGACCGATTGCGTCCTGACGCCAGAGATATCGATCCCGATTTCCTGAAGCGCTTCCACTGCCAGCGGGTTGAGCGTTCCCGGCTCGAGCCCTGCGCTCTGGGCCTGAAAAAAGTCGCCGCAATCCTGGTTGAGAAGCGCTGCGGCCATCTGGCTGCGCGCGCTATTATGGACACAAATGAAAAGGACGTTTTTCTTCACAAGCAAATCCTAGATCAAAGGAAAGACCAGTCCAAACCCCGATTGCGGGTGTCACAAGAACGTCACATTCTGACCGGCAGAACCACCCGGATAGTTGTGCCTTTGCCAAGTTCGCTTTCCGCCTCGACGTGCCCGCCGTGCAAGTGCGCGACGTGTTTCACAATCGCCAGGCCGAGGCCAGTTCCTCGAATGTTCTCGGCGGTCCGGGCTTTATCGGCCCGATAGAAGCGCTCGAAAATTCGCGGTAAATCTTCTTTGCCGATGCCGATGCCACTGTCGCGGACGCTCAGAACAATTTCTTCGTCGCGCTGCCGAGCCGTCAGCCTGATCTCGCCATGCTCAGGCGAATATTTCACTGCGTTATCGAGCAAATTATACAGTGCCTCCTGCAGCCGTACCCGGTCAGCCGGAACGGTTGGCAAGTCAGGCGGAACATCGACAATTACACTGAGCTGTTTGGGTACGAGCTTTTTTTCCCAATCGCGAACCACCTCGCCGAATAAGTTCGACAGATCGACGTTGCCCAATTGCAAATTCGGATTGACCGATTCCAATTGCGCAAGCGTAAGCAGGTCCTGGGCGAGCAAGTCGAGGCGCTTCGAATGGCGCTCCATCACTCCGAGAATTCGCGAGAGCTCCTTACGTGATGTTTCGGGACTATCGAGCAAGGTCTCGATGTAGCCGCGCAAGATCGACAATGGTGTGCGCAATTCGTGCGAGACATTAGCGACAAAATCCCGCCTGACCTGATCTATCTTCTTCAGTTCGGTAATGTCATGGAACAGAACGAGCACACCGGTGATCTCGCCTGCTTGGTTCCTTGTCGCGACGGCGTGCAGCTCGATTTGCGAACCGTCCAGGGTCAACTCGCTGCGAACTGGGCCACCATGATCGAAAGCATCATTAATTACCCGGTCGAGCGTCGCGTCGCGCACAATCTCCAGCAGAG
>QHMS01000012.1 GCA_003217895.1 Verrucomicrobiota bacterium | reverse complement strand
ACTTGGAGCCGTTCGAGGCAGGTCGGACGGAGCTGGTCTTTATTGGAAAAAACCTTGCAGCGGAAAAGGAGACAATCCTCTGCGCACTGAAAAAATGTGAAGTTTAGTCAACACGTCATTCCGAGTGTAGTCGAGGAATCCCGCGATGAACTCCAACGGTAACGCCACGGGATTCCTCCACTTCGCTTCGCTGCGGTCGGAATGACAACTTTACTCATGCCTTATCATTACCTCGAAGAAATCGGCACTGCCGACATCGCCTTTGAAGCAACTGGGCGCGATCTGCCGGAATTGTTCAGCGACGCGGCTGACGCGACGATGAACGTGATGATCGACAACCTCGACGCCATTGAGCCGCGTGACATGCGACATATCGAACTCTCGAACGACAAGATCGACATGTTGCTATTCGATTTTTTGCAGGAGCTTATCTACTTCAAAGACGCCGAGCGCCTCCTGCTGCGCGTGCGCAACATCCAGATCGACGAGAAAGACGAGATATATTTTTTGAAAACCGAAGCCACCGGCGAGCCCTTGGACGCGGCGCGGCATCGTCAGCGCGCCGACGTGAAGGCGGTCACGCTCCACGATTTTTCTGTCGAAAAAGAGAATGGCGGATGGAAGGCGCAAGTGCTTCTCGATATTTGAATGGATCGGCTTTTCGAATTCGCGTGCGCCTAGCGCCAAAGGTGCCGCATTCACTGGCAGCCTGGGGCAGCGCCCAAGGACTCGATAGATCCAAAGAAACGTCAGCGCTGAAAGCGCGATTCACTTTCGCAACGAACTCGCCCCCAACGCCCAATTGAAACGCGCTTTCAGCGCTTAATTACACGGCGATTTCAGATTCTGGGGTGATACCGCAGGCTAAGATGAAACCGCACCGTTGGCGCTGAACACACATAAGGAGTAGCCAACACTACAACGTCACGTGCCTTACTTTGGTTCCAGCGCGACGAAGCCGCTCCGGCCCTGGCTCCAAACGCGTATCAGAATCTTTTCGTTAGGCTTTAGTTTCTTGCTGATGGCCACCAGGTCCTTCGCATTTCTGACAGGCTGCTTGTTCACTTCCTGGATCACGTCGCCTTCACGCAGCCCGGCTTTTGCGGCGGGCGACTCGGCGTCAATTTCCGCAATCACAGCGCCTTTGACATCCTTTGAAAGATTGAGCGCGGTGCGGATGTCCTCGGTTATGTCCGCGACCGCAACACCGCCGAACACCGTGGTCTTTTCAGGTTGAGCGCTTTCTTCAGGCGTCGTCTCGGCCCCCTCCTCCGCTTCACCCGCAGGCATTTCAGCAAGTTCGACATTGACGATTTTGCTCTGGCCTTCGCGATTAACATCGATCTGTACCTTTGTGCCGGGGGCCATTGACCCAATCATCAAGCGCACCTCGCGCGCGTCACTGATCTTCTTCCCGTTCACGGCAGTAATCACATCGCCGGTCTTCATCCCGGTTTTCTCCGAAGGGCTTTTGGCCGTGACCTCGCTAACGAGCGCGCCGGTTGGTTGCCCTTTAAGCTTCATCGCATCAGCCAGCTCGGGCGTCAGCGTTTGCACGGACGCCCCGATGTAGCCGCGCACAACGCGACCTTTTTCGCGCAAGCTCTGCATCACGTCGCGCGCGAGATTCGCGGGGATGGCGAAGCCGACGCCCTGGTTGCCGCCGCTTCGGCTGAAAATCGCCGTGTTGATGCCTAACAACCGCCCCTCAGTATCGACCAGCGCGCCACCAGAGTTGCCCATGTTTATGGCCGCGTCCGTCTGGATAAAATTTTCGTAATCAACGATGCCAATGCCGCCGCGCCCGACGGCGCTGATGATTCCCATGGTGACCGTTTGCCGCAGGCCAAATGGATTGCCGATCGCGAGCACAATGTCGCCAGCACGCGCTTTGTCGCTGTCGGCAAAAGTAATCGCCGGCAGAGTTTTCTCGTCGATTTTCAACAACGCCACGTCCGTGCCCGGATCGGTGCCGACTTTCTTGGCCTTGTATTTGCGGAGATCCGTGCCTAGCCCCACCATAATTTCATCTGCGCCCGAAACGACGTGGTTAGCGGTGAGAATGTATCCATCCGGGCTGACGATCACGCCCGAGCCGAGCCCTTGCAGCGTCTGTTTGCCTTGCCGCTGGGGAGATTGTCCACCGAAAAACTGCCGCAGCGTGTCGTCGTCAGAAAACGGAAACGCGCTCAGCCCGCGCGCCACCGTTTGAGTGGTAAACACGGTCACAACACTCGGCGCGACTTTCTCGACAATCGGCGCGAACGTCGTGATCACTCCCTGCTGCCTCTGCGCAGGTCCCTGCGCCGCGGCGAAGAACACGCCTATGTGCGCGAATAAAACGCTGACACCCAATGACACGCACGCCCGGCGAATTCCTCTTTGCATAAAATGTTCGTGATCTTTAAGAGAATCGCACGCTCAATGGCAACCGGCCTTCCTCGTGAGAATCTATCTCAACCGAAGCCGTACGCCCGCTGTTAAAACCTGCGGAACCACGAATAGGGAAAAACGTCTCCCGGGCAATCGGTCGGCCAGCGCGGTGGATTCATTTCTCGATGTGGCTTCACGGGAATGTCGCCTCTGCCCGTCCCGCCGCAGCGTTGTCGCAAGTAACGGATAAGTTCTTCGCACGCGTCGAGCTGCGCGCGCGTTGGCTGGTCGCGATTAAAATCGCCTACCAGACAAATGCCGAGCGAAATATTGTTCAGATAATCGCTGTGCACGTGGCCGCCGTTGATCTGACGCCGCCAACGATCGCCTACTTCGATCTGGCCATTGCCCGTGGAAGTGCCGTTGCCAATCACAAAGTGGTACGCAAGACCGTTCTGCATCCGGCGAACGTGCCGATGATAATAATCAAAAGCGCGCGCGTTTCCCTGCCGCGTGCCGCTGTTGTGCACGACAATGAATTGCCAGCGGCTCCGTTTCACTGGTGCGCGTCGGATCGTTTCGATGACTGATCGTGTGAGATAACGGTAGTTGGTTGGACGACTCCACGGCCAGAAACCGAATCTGCGCGGCGGCGGCGATGGCGGAGGCTCGAAGCCCTGGTCTTCCTCAATACCGGATTTTTCAATCACAACCTGATCGCGTTGCTCGGCCGGAACCGCGCGCGGAATTTTTTCACTCGCGAAGCCTTTCGGAGCTGGCGTTGGGCAAGCCGCTGGAGTCGGCACGGCTACCGCGCGCGATGGGGGCGGAGTCGGCTTTTCCGGGCCAACGGCGCGCTCTCCTGCGCTAGGCGTTGGCGTTTTTCTTGGCTTTGGCGTTGCCTCTTCTTTTTCTGCCAGCTTCGATTTCCCAGTTTTCCTGGTTTTGCGTGCGGTTTCTTTTCCACGCGATTTTTTCTTCGCTGATTTCGGTTTGGGCGTGGGCGTGTGATGCCGCTTTGATTTCGGCGAAGCTGTGGGTTCTGGCGTCTCGCGCGGCGTTGGATTTGATGTTTTCTCCCCTTCGCTCGCTAATTTTGCTTTTGGAATCGCAGTGGCCGTCTCGTCTGGCGTCGGAGACGCTCGATGCTTCTTCGTTGATTTACTCGTTGCTCTCTTTGCCCCTGGGCTTGGAGATTTTTTTGGTCTCGGAGTAGGTGTGGCGCGCGTCTCGCTTCGCGTAGTTTCGTCAGGGGAACTTCTTTGTTCGTCACTGACTTGCGCCCAAAGGAGACCTGCGGCGATTGCGCCAACGGCGAGTGCAGCCCAAATGCGAAAACGCACCACTGCGACGAAGAGTAACAGAGCGCGCGACGCGATCAAGCGAAGGAAATCCGAAGCACGAAACAAATCCGAACGATTAAATCTCGAGCGAGAAACTTACGCGGTGCGCACAGCAGGCGCGGACGCGACAGGCGCAGCGTTGCGCATTCTTTCGCGTTCCCGGCGAAGAACGGCGTTCAATTTGCCGCCCAACAATAGCAGCAGGCAAGTCAGATACATCCAGGTAAGCAACACGACGATGGATGCCAGCGCGAGATACGTCGGGTTGTAACGATCATATCTTCCTACGTAGAATTGAAAGAGCTTTGTCGCGACGATCCAGCCAACAGCAAAGAAAATCGCGCCGGGCAACGCCTGACGGACGGTCGAATAATTCTCAGGCGTCAGGAGATAAAGCGCGAGCGCGAGAAGGACCAGTGCCACCGCGGTGACTGGAAAACTCAGTGTCGCAATCCACGCCTGCAGCGGGAACGCGAGTTGAAAATTTACCTCGGCAATGCCAGCCAACTTTTCGCCGAAGACAATGGCGTTAAAACAGACCACGATCACGATCCCAAACCAGAACAGCATGAAAAATGAGATGATATATTTCGACCACCAGTGCGGATCTTCCCGCATTCCATACGTATGGCTTAGAGCCCGTGAAATCGTGGCGATGAAGACGGTCCCGAAATAGATTCCGAGAACGATGCCTGCATTCGCAAGCAGACCACTCGAACCTGTTACCACCACGTTGGCCATCGCAGAATCCAGAATGTCCTGCACTTTCGAGTCCGGCGGCATGAAGCTCTTCAAGAAATCAAACATCCGATGCAACTTGGTAGGATCGGTGCCGAAAAGACCGAGCAGATGCCAGAGAAAAAGCGATCCGGGAGCCAGCGCGAACAGAAGCAGATACGCCATCTGCGCAGCCAAGCCGGTGGTGTTATCAGTTGCCGTTTCCCAAACTAACCGGCGCAGGACGCGCCAGATGAATCCGAGATATTTCATCGCCGGCAGAGTTTACTTTGCCCCACGTAAATATCCATTAAAGTCTCCCGCGGTCGCGGGACTTTCGCGAGTAACTAGCCTTCAGAAATGTCATTCTGAGCGGAGCGAAGAACTCAGCTACTTCCAAAACGCATCCACAGTTTAGGTCGAATAATCTTATCATTTGAAGGAGAGGGCCACAACAGCGCTGCGCGAGGAGTTCGCGACGGTCTCGCTCGCGTCGCATCGAACGAGGCCGACGTGGAATTGCGCGATTTGTTTGCCGAAGCTTACGGGCCGATCAATGCGTTCGTGCGCCGAAGTTATCTGGCGCTGGTGAATTCTGCGCCGCGCACCTGGGGAATCGTTTATCGCTGGCTCGATCGCAAAACAGATTACGACACAGAATTTCGGCGTTTAACTCGACTTAAGAGTCAGTTCGCTCCGCTTCTCGCGCGTTTTCAGCCGGACATCGTCGTTTGCTCTTTCCCGGCATACGCAAATGTGCTTCAGGAGATTTTGGGGTCCGAGAGATCCTGCAAATGTGTGGTGGTCGTCACGGATTCGATCACCATCAACGCCACGTGGTACCGGAGTCCCGCTGATTATTTCCTCGTTGCGAACGAACAGAGCGCCTCCGTCTTGCGAGCGGTGGGAGTCGCGCCGGAAAAAACTAAGGTATTTGGATTTCCTGTAAGCCCGAAGTTTGCCGATTTCACCAAGGATCGACAATTACCTGCCAACAATTCGAAGCCCCGCGTTTTGTACATGATCCATGCCGCGACGCGCGGCGCGCCGGAACTGGTGAGGTTGCTCGCAAAGCTTGGTGTCGATCTCACGGTGACGATTGGTCGTTCCGACAAACTCCGGCCGGCAATCGAAGCGGCTGTAGATGGACGAGCAGCAAATATCGTGGGCTGGACCGATGAACTTCCGCGCATGCTGCACGAAAGCCACTTGCTCGTTGGCAAAGCCGGTGGCGCGACGGTGCAGGAAACGATCGCAGCCGGGTGTCCGATGATCATCAACCACGTCGTTGCGGGTCAGGAGGAAGGCAACGCTCGCTTGATCGTTGAAACCAATTCCGGCGCGATCGCACTTTCACCACGAGAAGTGGTTGCCCAGATCCAACGCGCGTTCGCTAATGACGCAAAACAATGGCGTGAATGGGCAGCGAACATCAGCGAGCTCAGCCGTCCCCGCGCAGCGCTCGATATCGCAAGTTTCCTGATGTCGCTTTGACGTACGATTAGCACCGTGGCTTTAGCTCGGTGAGGAACGCGCAACGAGTCGCGAACCGCTCTATCGATTCGTAAATGCACCGGGCTAAAGCCGCGGTGTTACTCAGGCCTAATTTCCTCGCCGCCAGCGAATGTTCGCAACACTCGCAAATCCGGAGAGAGAACGACCAAATCTGCGTCTGCGCCGACAGCCAGTTGACCCTTGGTTTGGAGGCCGATCGCGCGCGCGGGATTTTGTGCCGCCATTGCGACGGCTTCGTGCAACGGAACATCGACCTTCTGTACCATCGTTTGTACGAGGTCAATCATCTGCGCGGCGCTGCCGGCAAGCGCTGAACGATCAGCGAGCAGACAGACACCGCCTTCCACAAGGCAATCATTTCCGAAGAGCGAAAATCGCGATCCATCCGGTAAACCTGCGCCGGCAGTTGCATCGGTCACAAGGCAAATGCCATCCCGCCCTTTGGCCCGATACAACATTTTCATCAACGACAGCGAGACGTGATGACCGTCCGCGATCAGTTCACAACTGATTTGCGGCTCGCTCAACGCGAACTCAAGTAACCCACCGACGCGATACACGCCGCGGCGGCGCGCGCTCGACATGCAATTGAATGTGTGTGTAACGCTGCGCATGCCCTGTTCGAACGCGGCGCGCGCGTCTTCGTCCCACCCATCGCTATGACCACCGCTTACATTGACTCCCGCCATGTGGAAACTTTCGATCGCTTGGAGCGCTCCCGGCAGCTCGGGCGCAATCGTGACGCGTTTAATCACATCGGTGTACTCGAGAAACTGCCGCACTCCAGTCGGTGATGGGTCCTGAATAAATTCCTCCCGTTGCGCACCACGTTTCGCCTTTGAAATGAACGGGCCTTCGACGTGAACGCCTACAATCGCGCTGATCGAAGACCGAGAGTCTCGAACTGCGCCTAAAACTTCAACAATCTTGTCAATCGGCGCTGTTGCAGTGGTGAGTAGAAGCGAAGTGGTGCCGCCGCTCCCATGGAAATCGCAAATGCAGCGAAACGCTTCTGCTGCAGCTTCCATCGTATCCCGGCCAAGCGCGCCGTGAACGTGGAGATCGATAAAACCCGGTGCGAGATAATTTCCGTCAAGATCGATAACGTCCTGTGACTCGGGCTTCAGACCCGCGAATTCACGGGCAGAATGCCCGTGTCCCGATTCACGAATGGCAGCGATTTTCCCTTTTCCCACGATAACTTCGAGGCCATCACGAATTCCATCGGTAAAAATCAGACGCGCGTTTGTGAAGATCATTTCGCCTAACGCTCAGTCGTGAACGCTCAACCTTCAACGCCAAACGAAGGCAATTGCGTTTGGACGCAGTAAAGTCCATTCTCTTGGGAACGCGATGAATTTCGAATACGATGTCGTGATCATCGGCGGCGCCTTTTCCGGCGCGGCGACGGCGCTGATCCTCAAGCGGAAGCGACCCGAAGCGCGTATCCTCATTATCGAAAAAACAACCGCGTTCGACCGCAAGGTTGGGGAATCAACTACCGAGGTGAGCAGTTGTTACATGACCCGGATTTTGGGTCTCACCCATTATCTCGGTCATCATCAACTGCCCAAACAGGGCTTGCGCCTTTGGTTCTCGAATCGGATCGACCAACGCTTCGACGATTGCGTCGAGGTCGGCACGCGCTATCAGAGCCGGTTGCCGGGGTTTCAAGTAGACCGTGCAAAGTTGGATTCGCACCTGCTCGAGCTTGCAGTGCAAGCGGGCTGCGAGCTCTGGCGTCCGGCAAAAGTAACAAATTTCGAGCTAAACAACGGCAATAGTCAAAAGGTTAGCGCCGCTCTCGATGGCGGTGAATGCATCGTCCACGCCCGCTGGGTCGTCGATGCCACGGGACGCGCGACGATGCTCGCGCGGAAACTTGGACATCTTCGTGCGAATACGGAGCACCCCATCAACGCTGTGTGGGCGCGCTTCAACGGGGTAAAGGAGTGGGACAGCTACGAGTGGCGAGAACGTTTTCCCGATTACGCGAATGATTGCCGCACTGCGCGTGAGTGGGCCACGAATCATCTTTTCGGCCGCGGCTGGTGGGTCTGGATCATTCCCTTGCAGGGGGGTGATGTTAGCGCCGGCATCGTTTACGACAGCCGCATTTTCAAATTGCCAGAAGGCCGGAGCCTGGGGCAACGGCTGCACGACCACATTCTAAGCAACCCGGTTGGTCGCGAAATCTTCGGGGCGGCAAGCGTGATCGAAGGCGACGTGCACGCTTTGTCGATGTTGCCATATCACAGCGAAAAAGTTTGCGGAGACGGCTGGGCCGCAGTGGGCGACGCCGCCGGTTTTATCGATCCGCTTTACAGTCCAGGTCTCGATTTTTGTTCTTACACATCCTTTTACGTTGCCGATTTACTGGGGCGCAGTTTAGCAGGCGAAGATGTGACGGAGCGGCTTCGCCATTACAACGAGCAATTCCCAATCACTTATCGGTACTGGTTCGAAAGCCTTTATAAGGATAAATACTATTACATGGGCGACGCCGATCTGATGTCGGCTGCGCTCCTTCTCGATGTAAGCAGTTATTACGTCGGCTTGGTGCGAGCCGCCTATCGCGATCCCGAGTGTGCATTTCTAAACCTGCCCTTCACGGGCATTGGCGGCAGAGTTGCCCGGAACACGATGCGTTTTTATAGCCGACGTCTCGTTGCGTTGGCGAATCGCCGGTGGGCAACTGGATACTACGGCAAAAGAAACGCTGGCTGGCGCGAGCTCTACGATGGATTCATCCCGGACAGCCGGATTCGCAAACAAATTTCACGCGGACTGCGACGCTGGTGGAAATGTGAACTGATCAACATCGGGCTGATGTTGCGCCAGCGAACAACCGTTTCGGCGGGTCAGGTTTCTGCGGCTGCAACCGAAGCGTCGTAAGGCGCGACCCCCGGGTTCACAGTTGGAACTACGGACTTAGCAGCGTTCCATACCAGCGCAGAAAAGTCTCGCCAAAAAACATCCAGGTGACTGCACCAAATGCCAGATAAGGCCCAAAAGGCAATTTGGCTGACCAGACGCGTTTCCCCACGACGAGCGTGATCAGCCCGATGGCGGACCCGAGAAGCGATCCAGCAAAGAGGCTGAACAATACCGCGCGCCATCCGAGAAATGCGCCAATTGCCGCGAGAAATTTCAGGTCACCGCGTCCCATTGCCTCGCGCGGGATGACCACTTCGCGGGCCACGCCTGAAATGTGCGTCACATCATCGAGCATCAGCACGTGGCCCTCGACCGTCACACGGTCGTAGCGAAAATCCAGGGTAACGTTGCCGTACGTGTGCTGGTCGATCTGGTGATCGATTCTGACCTCATCGCACTGGAGCAACAGCCGGTCTCTTTCGCGGGCAAAATAATCGCTCCACAGACTTTCTTCGGTGCCCACCGCGAAATCGGCATCATCTCCATGCTTTTTCCATGTGAATGGCGTCGGCACATCAAATCGAACCCGTTTCCTTCCAAAGGCGATCTTGCCCGCTTCCAAGACAATCAAAAGGATCACGTAACCAAGCGCGGCGGCCAGAACAGCGCGAAGACCAGCCGCGAATCGCGAATCAGTGCCCATCAAACCCGGCACAAGAACGCTGCAAACTACGCCGGCAATTACGCCGCCGATTGTCACACGGTCTGGAATAATGAAATGCTCAAAGTCGATAAAGGTTCCTACGATAAGGAACGAAACAAAGATCCAGTACGCGATCGCCACTTGCCACGGGAACCTTTGCCAGATCCCCAGAAAAAGAAGCGCGGTAACCAGTTCCACGGCGAAATAGCGAAAAGCAATTTTGGCGCCGCAATTTGCGCAGCGCCCGCGAAGGAAGAGCCAACTGATCAATGGCAAATTCTGGTGCCATGGAATTGGCTGCTTGCAGTTCGGGCAGAAAGAGCGACGCGGCTTGTTAATCGAAAGATCGACAGGCCACCGATAAATGCAGACGTTTAAAAACGAGCCGAGCGCTGCGCCGAGGACAAACGCAAACACACCGAAGAGAAATTCTTGAGTCGGATGGTGCACGCGATTATCCGGCGATTCGCTTTAGGCGGCGGCGCTCCATGAGCCACGCAATCCAGATGCAGCTTTCGTAAAGCAGACACATCGGCAGCGCCAGCGCGACCAATGTCAAAATGTCCGGCGTGGGCGTGATGATGGTCGCAAGGACAAAGATCAGCACCACGGCGTATGGCCGGGTACGCGCCATGAACCTGTAGGTGATCAATCCAAATCGGACCAGTGCCAGCACTACCACTGGCAATTCAAAAGCCATACCGAAACCGATGGTGAAACGCGTTACGAACGAGTAATACTGTTGCACAGTCCAGGTAGGCGCCCATCCCAGGTTCTCGGTGTCACGAAAGAAAAAAAGGATCGTTTTGGGCAGCAACCAAAAATAAGACATTAGCACGCCGAGAAGGAACAGCGCGAAGCTGACGCCAATCGCTGGAAATAAGAAGCGTTTTTCCACGGCGGTGAGCGCAGGCAAAACAAATTCTGCCAGGAAATACAGGAGCAGCGGAAAGGAAAGAACAATGCCGGCGTAGAACGCCAGATGAAATGAAATCACGATGGAGTCGGTGATGCCGAGCGCTTTGAGCGTCCCGATTTGTGAACCGACATCGTGCAGCGGTGCCTGCAAGACCCGCACAAGCGTCGCGCGAAACGCGAAGCAAACGATCATCGCGGCCCCGAGCGTGATCGCCACCTTCACAATCGTCCATCGCAAGTCTTCCAAGTGTTCGAGAAACGGCTTGGAAGTTTCGCTCTCCGGCAGATCGCGAAATTTGAAAATGTCTCTCAGCGGCATCGAATGATCCTCGCGATAATGCGCAGGTTTGTTATTAACACCCGGCTTCAGCCGGGTGCAGTTGCCTAAAAATTCCAGAAACCGTTTCAACGGTTTTAACTCCGCTAGCAAACCGTTGAAACGGCTCGCCATTGGCTCTGGTTTTCCCACTCGGCTGAAGCCGGGTGTTAATGAAAGCAGCAGAATTATGAATCATTGTCGAAGCTCGCCCGGCAGAAGACCACGCGCCCAAAGACGCGTTAACCCGCTGAGAGTGTTCGCGTCGCGAATATCGTTCTCGGCGATCATGCGGCGAATCTGCGAAATCGAGAATGCGCGACAGTCCAAAATCGCTTCCGATTCGTCGCGTACATAGTTCCGGCACGCCACAACGGGACGCGCCAGAAAAAAGTAACCGCGTTCATCGGTGAACCCCGGCGACGAAAAGTAATATCCCAGCGCAATGAGCTCGCCCTCTTTGCCCAGCTCGTAGCCAGCCTCTTCGCGAAGCTCGCGCAACGCGACTTGTTCAATTTCCGTGCGGACGGCACCGCGATTGCCTGTCCGCCGTAGCCTTGGCGAAGGCGGATCAATCTGGCCGGAGGGCATTTCCCAGATGACTTCATGAATCGGGATGCGTTCCTGGCGAATGAGAACGATTTTGCCGTCACGCGTCATCGGCACGATTACGACGGCTGCTTTTCGATGCACGATTGTCCACGTGCGCAGCTGACCACGCGTGGGCGCTTGCACATGATCGGTTACGACTTCGAGATGTGCATTGGCGAAATGTCGCTCACTCGAAATCGTTTCCCATCCCTGCTGTTTCACGCGCGCACTGTAGCGGTCGCTGTCCCCAGCGGCAAACCCTGTAGCCGTCGCCCTGTGGGCGACGTGGCGCTTGACCAAACGCGCGAGCCCGGCGCTTCCCACAGGGAGGCGGCTACAGTTTCGCTTTCCAGCGCTTGATTTGCGCCGCGATATTTTTAGGCGATGGCCCGCCGATCGCTCGCCGCTGCAAAAGCGAACGGCGCACATCGAAAATCTTCGCAACATCGACATCGAACAGCGACGAACGCTTTTTCAGCTCTGCAAATGGAATCTGATTCAGTGCGATTCCCCTGATTACGCAGTCTGCAACGAGGCTGCCGATAATCATGTGCGCCCGGCGAAAAGGCATTCCTCTTTTCACCAGATACTCGGCCAGATCTGTTGCAAGGAGATTTGGATCGCTGGCGGCCGCTTGCATACGTTCACGATTAATTTTCAATTCCGGCAGCATCGCCGCAAACATTTCCAGAGCGGAGCGAACGGTATCGACGGAATCAAAAAGCGCTTCCTTGTCCTCCTGCAAGTCGCGGTTGTACGACGAGGGCAGCGCTTTCATCGTGGTGAGGATCGACATCAAATTTCCGTAGAGCCGGCCGGTCTTGCCGCGAGTCAGCTCGGTGATATCGGGATTTTTCTTCTGCGGCATCAAACTTGAGCCCGTGGAAAACGCGTCACTGAATTCGACGAAGCCGAATTCAGTCGTGTTCCAGATAATCAAGTCCTCACTCAGGCGCGACAGATGCAGCCCGATCATGGCGAGGCAAAAAAGAAATTCGCACACGAAATCGCGATCGCTTACAGCATCGATACTGTTCTGGCTCACGCGCGCAAAATCGAGTTGGCGAGCAATGAGTTCGCGATCCAGCACGATTGTAGATCCGGCGAGCGCAGCGGAGCCCAGAGGCAGGACATCAGTTCGAACCAGACAGTCGCGCAGCCGTTCTACGTCGCGTTCGAATGCCTCCATTTGTCCCAGCATGTAATGCGCAAAGAGGATTGGCTGTGCGCGCTGCAAGTGCGTGTACCCGGGCATCACGACATCGAGATGCTTTTCGGTGAGATCGAGCACTGCTCGCTGGCAATTCCGCAGGCGCGACGAGACTTCCGCGATCTCAGCTTTGACGTAAAGCCGCACGTCGAGCGCGACCTGATCGTTCCGGCTGCGCGCGGTGTGCAGTTTCGCGCCGCCGGGCCCGATTCGTTTGGTGAGCGCGGCTTCGATGTTCATGTGCACGTCTTCGAGCGAGCACTCCCATTTGAACTTGCCGGACTCGATCTCCTTCTCGATCGCGTGCAATCCGTTCTCAATTTTTCGGCGTTCGGCCAGGGTTATGATTCCGACGCGACTGAGCGCTTCTGCATGCGCGACCGATCCAGCAATATCATAGCGATACAGCCGCTGATCGAACGAGACAGATTCGCTGTAGCGCTGCGTAATCTCGGCAGCGGGCTTCGTGAATCTTCCTTTGCGCATGTTTTTACCCACGAATGGACACGAACTCGTCAAAATGACGAAATCCGAATGACGAATGACTAATTAATGTCGAACCTCGAATGACGAAAAAGATGAATCGTGGCGGTGGTTCTTGTTCGGACTTCGTCATTTGTATCGTGTCCATTCGTGGTTGAATCTTTCAACCGACGGATGCGCTGCGTGTGATCGTAGCGGAGACGTATTTGGCGTGCTCCAGGGGAAACTTGCGAATCTCAACGGTGATTTTCTGGATTGGAAAGTTTTTCAGCAAATGTCCTGCGAGCTGCTCCGCCAATGTCTCGATGAGATTGACCGCTTGAGCGTGAACAAACCTCTGTGTCTCCTCGGCTACGAGAACATAGTTAATCGTTTGGCCGATTTTGTCCGCCATATCGTGCGTTTCCCGACGTGGCCAAAACGAAATGTTGATCGTTAACCGCTGTGGAGTCTTTCGCTCGTGTTCCGATACGCCAATGACGCTCGAAACCTCAAGCTGCTCGATGTGAATTTCGTCCGAGAAAGGATTCCGTTCGTTGGGCATCGACGAATTCTAACCACGAATCCGCCTTCGCACCAGGCTACGGCGTGACACGTGGACACGAATAAATACGAACAAAAGATCAGGATCGATCGCCATTCGCGCCTGCCGCGCCGGAGCTTTGGCGGAGGCGGATGCATTCGCACGATTCGCGGGGTTCTGGTAACGTTGCCTAAATGAAAACGGTCTGGCGCGTGTTTACTTATTTGAAGCGGTACCCGTGGATGGCAGCCGGCACCTTGAGCTGCGCGGTTTTGACCACGCTAATGGTGATCGTTTTTCCGAGCGCCACCAAATGGATCATCAACGATGTGGTGCGCGCGCACCGGCCGGACAAATTGTTGCCGCTTATTTTGCTGGCCGCAGTCGCATTTCTGCTTCAGCACGTTTTCAATTCGCTGCGGATCATCCTGAACAATACATTCGAGCAAAAAGTTATTTTCGATCTGCGCAGCGATTTGTATTCACACATTCAACTGCTGCCGTTGCGCTGGTTCGACAATCGCGCCACGGGCGATCTGATGACGCGCGTGATCGAGGACGTGAACTCGGTCGAGCGGGTCCTGATCGATGGAATTGAGCAGGGCGTGGTTGCGGTCTTGCAAATCGTGATTGTGCTGGCCGTGATGTTCTATTGGAATGCGAAGCTGGCACTCCTTGCACTGGTGCCGTTTCCATTGCTCATCGGCGGCGCGCTGGCTTATACGCTCACGGCGCATCGCCGCTATCGATTGCAGCGGCGCACTTCATCAGCCATCAACGCGTTGTTGCACGATAACCTTGCCGGGATTCGCCAGATCAAAAGTTTCGCGCGCGAGCGAGAGGAGCACGCACGCTTCAATCGGGCAAGCGATCAACTGAGGCACGCCACGCTCGTGGTGATGCGAGTTTGGGCCATTTACTCGCCGTCGATGTCGATGTTCGAAGCGATCGGCGCACTGCTTATCCTCGGGTTTGGCGGTTACGCAGCGTTGACGGGCACGATGCAAATCGGTGATCTGGTTGCGTTCCTAATGTTGACTGCGTTTCTCTACGATCCGGTCAGCCGGCTGCATCAACTCAATCAACTTGTGCAAGCCGGGCGCGCTGCGGGGGAGCGCGTGTTCGAAATTCTCGATGAACCAGCGGAGCCTGGCGCTGTAGCCGGGATCGGTGATCCCGGCACCGCGAGTCCGAACCGGACTGGCGGATGCGCTCGCGGCTACAGCACGCATATCGCGGGCGACATTCGCTACGAAGATGTCAGCTTCAGTTACGCGGAAGGATTGCCCGCGCTCAGGCACGTTTCTTTTCATGCACCACCAGGCGCGACGATTGCGCTGGTCGGCTCGACCGGCGCCGGAAAATCGACGCTGGTGAATTTGCTCGTGCGTTTTTACGAATTCAGCAGCGGCCAGATTTATGTCGATGGCAAACCGATTCGCGACTACGTGTTGCGCGCGCTGCGCGAAGCCATCGGCGTAGTCACACAGGAAAGTTTCCTGTTCAACGGATCAATCCGGGAAAATCTTTTGATGGGCAAACCTGACGCAACCGACGCGGAATTGTGGCGTGCGGTGGATGCGGCGAACGCGCGACAATTTATCGAACGTTTGCCGCAGGGATTAGAAAGCGTGGTGGGTGAGCGCGGCGTGAAATTGAGCGTGGGTGAGAAGCAGCGGCTCTCGATTGCGCGCGCGCTGTTGAAAGACCCGCCGATTTTAATTCTTGATGAAGCAACTGCGAGCGTGGACACCGCAACGGAACGCCTGATTCAGGAGGCGTTGGAGCGCCTCATGGCAAACCGGACATCGATTGTGATTGCGCATCGGCTTTCGACCATTGTGCATGCGGACCAAATCCTGGTGTTGGATCACGGGCGGAAATTGCCGGTCTAAAGCACGTCTCACAAATAGCGCTGTCATGTTGAGCGAAGCGAAACATCTCTGTCCATTTCCATTTGGGAAGATCGGTCCAAAATTGATCCGAGATTCTTCGCTTTGCTCAGAATGACATTATGAGACGGGTTGTAAGAAAAACTCGAAGCCCTATTCCTCAGGCGATGGCGTCGGCGTGGCAGACGTTGGGATCACGATCGTTTGGCCGGCTTGCAACTTGCGGCCGTCTTCGATGTGATTCGCCTGTTGCAGTTCGTCCACGGTCACCTTGTACATTTTTGCAATGGAGGTGAGCGTCTCTCCGCGTGCGACGATGTGCGTGTCGCCCGCCGCCGCGGGATGCGACGAAGAGATGGCTGGAGCGGCAGAGGTTCCCGATGACGGCGTACTTTCTCCAATCATGATTCCAGGCCGAATGTGCGAGACCTCTTGCTCCAGCTTTAGGATTTCCTGGGAAAGCGCATCAATTTTGGCATTTTGTTCATCGATTTTTTTCGCCAGCGCTTCGAGTTCGGCCGCGTCAGCCGGTTTTGCAGACTCCGGCGCGGGCGTCTGAGCAAAAGCTGCGCCAAGCGCCGAAACCAGCGCCGCACAAAAAACAGCTGTCAGCTTCATCCGGGCCAAAACCTTGCCACTGGCAGATTTGTCTGGCAAGCGCGCTCGTGCCAGTGAGCGGCGCGCAGAGGACTGCGCGCCCTACCTTCGCGCAGCTTCAACGGTTTAACGCTTCCTTGACTCGCCGTAGCCTTGGCGAAAGCGGCAACGATTCAACGCGGCGAAGCCGGCTTGCTTTCCAATATTTTGCTCTTAAATTTTTTTATGCCTGACCGCATTCAAAAACCGGCGGAACCGGCTCCATGGGGACCAAAACAAGGCGATGGCGGAGGGCCACGTTCGCCGGACGTTTCGCGGCCGGACACAAAGGATCTCTTGAAAAAAATGCGCAAGGTCGATCCCAACCAATCCAAGCGCTATCGCCAGCGTACGGGTCAGTAATGGAGCGCTCCCCCGTGGCGTTTAACCAGAATTTTTCTGGCTTGCCCGACGTAGCCTTGGCGCAGGCGGGCGCAGCAAGTGATTTCCCTGAACTGCTGCGACGCAAGGGGTTGCTTGCTCCGGCGATGGAAGCGGCGCGCCCGACGGTCGCGACCTATCAAGTGGTACCGGGCCAGCAAAAAACGTGGCAGCCGACGGAGGCGACTACGATTCTGGCTTTCAAGTTTTCAGGCGGCGTGCTCGTAGCGGGCGACCGCCGCGCAACCGCTGGCAATACGGTCGTCTATGATCGCGCCGACAAAGTTTTGGAAATTGATCGGCATTCGATCATGGCAATCGCCGGCGTGCCGGCGACAGCCTGGGAGATGGCCCGCGTGCTGGAACATTCTTTCCAATTCTTCCGGCGAACTCAACTGCAGGAAATGAGCGTCAATGGAAAGGTGCGCGCTCTATCCAAACTGTTGCGTGATAATTTCGGCTTAGTCATGCAAGGCGTGGGAGTGGTGGTGCCGATTTTCGCGACCTACGATTCTCATCCAAAGCCCGAAGCGCGTCTCTATTTTTATGATGCGATGGGCGCGCAATTTGAAGCGACCGATTACGCGGCGACGGGGTCGGGCTCGCCCGCCGTGCGCGGCATTCTTTATTATGAAAACACCTGGGGCTCGAAGCCGCTGCAACAATTAAACGAAGAGGAAGCGGTATCGATCGCATTGCGGTCGCTTGATACCGCTGCGGAATCCGACACATCGACGGGCGGCGTGGATCGCGGCGGGAAGATTTATCCGCTCATCAAAATTGTATCGCGCGAAGGCATCACCACTTTGCCGGAGAGCAAAATCGCCGCCGTCTTCAAGGAAACGGTCGCATGATCGAAGAGCCGTATCGTTGGGTCGAGGCGATCGCTAACCGCCGCGAGTACATCGAAGGGCAGCTGGCGCCGGGCAGTCCGATCGCCGCGCTCGGTTATCGCGACGCCATTCTGTTTCTCACTGTCGGCCAAGCGCGGCAGAAAATTTTCGAGATCTACGATCGGATCGCAATGGGGGCGATTGGTCATCCGGGAGACATCGAGCGATTACGGATGGCGGCGATTGAATTGGCCAGCACAGAAGGGTTCACTCGCTCGGCCACCGACGTTTCACTGCGGCGCCTCGTGCATTATTCGGTTTTTGCGGGTGGAGTACGACGGCGAGATTGCAACGAATAGCGCTACCTACGCATGTGCGCAGCAGGATTTCGCGGTGCTCAGCGGAACGCGGCAATCGACGGAACTGATGGAAGCTTTTCTCAAAACTCAGTATGCGCCGGACGCCAGTTTTGAAGCGGCGTTCAACTGCGCGCTCGACGCATGGAGCATCGGACACATGACTTTGCAGGCCAGCGAAGCAAAGGAACTGCCGGAGCGCGCCACCGTTGCGAAGTATCGACAGGAACAACTGGCAACTGCCGGAATCGAAGCTGCATTGCTTGAGCGCGATGCGAGCCGGGCAATTCGTTATCGATCGTTATCGGATACGGAATTGCGCGCCCTGATTCACGATTAACTTATGGAGAGAAATTTTTTCTCCGAGACGAAAAATGAAACGAGCGCTTCGGAACACCCTGGCGTTGGCGGGCCTCTTGTTATTGATTGGGTCCTTTGCCTGGATGCAGTTTCGCCAGGCTGAGAGACCCGCGCGCCCAAGAGAGCCGAAAATCGCGCAACCCCCAACGACTCCGAGCACATTCTCAGTAGTTGTTCTTGATCCCGGCCACGGCGGCCAGGACTCCGGCGCGATGTGTGGCGGCGTGTTGGAAAAAGATCTCACACTGGACGTGGCACGACGGATCGATCGGCTGCTGGACTCGGAAGGGATCGCCACATTAATGACGCGCCTGGGCGACACCTATGTTTCCCTGGCGGATCGCGCAGCGTTCGCTAATCGAGTAAGAAATTGCATCTTTGTCAGCATTCATTTCAACGAAGATAACAAGCCGGTAGCCAGCGGAGTGGAGACCTACTACGCCGCGCATCAAATCACTGCAGGTTCGTTCCTGGCTTCGTGGTTGCCGTTTCTCTGGCGACCACTTTCGGATTCGCCAAATGCCGAAAGCCAAAATCTCGCCAGATTTGTTCAGGAAGCGCTGGTGGCACGCACCCGGGCTGTGGATCGCGGCATACAAACCAGACAATTTTTTGTGATCGCAAACGTGACCCCTCCTGCTGTTTTGATTGAAGGGGGATTTCTCACCAATAAGGAGGACATTTCCAAACTGGCGAGCGAAGATTATCGCGACCAGATCGCCGCAGCTGTCGCCGATGGCATTTTGCGTTATCGCGACGCGGCGCGCCAACGGAGGTCAACTGTGGCGGCAACGGTTCGCGAAAGCACTGAATAGGCAAAACGGCCAAGCGTCAAAATAAGGTCGGAATGAAAATCAAGATCGCTGCTCTGATCTTTATTGCATTGACGCTGCTGACACGAGCCGATCAGCTGGTTGAGCATGTGCAGCAACTGTTGAAGGATCAAGGCTTCTACTACGGCGAAATCAATGGTGAAACGAATGCGAATTTGACCGCAGCCATTCGTCGTTACCAAATTCGCAACGGACTGCAGGTTAGCGGCGAGCTTAACAGTGAGACGCTTCAATCACTTGGAATTAACTCTTCTGCCTCGGCGCAATCAGCAACGAAGCCTGCATCGCCCAAGCCCGCTCAGCCCGTTAATCCAAGCGGACCACCTTCCAATGCGCCGGCAAACGCGAGTCCCGCGGCACCGCTTCAACCATCTGGTAACGCGCCGCAAGACCAGCAAATCTATCCTTCCAATCTCGTCACCCCGGGCATTTCGCCAAGCGGAGTCCTTGCCGGCACGCCATTTGAGGCCGCGCCTACCGGCGTGCAACGCAATGTGATCCTCTCAGCGCAGATCGCGCTGGCCCGCCGTGGCCTTTACCACGAAGAAATTGGCGGCGTTTTTGGAAAGGCGATGGAATTTTCCCTGCGCGCCTATCAAGCGCGAACGCGACTTCCGGTAACGGGCCGGCTGGACTTGGAAACGCTCGCGGCGCTTCGGCTCTTGCCGGGTCCACGCGAACGGTTTTACGACCCTTCGTACAGGCGTATGCGTCCTCCGCCAGGTCCACCCGTTCGCGGCGAATGGGTTCCTGACTAGACGACTCATTTCGGATGGCAACTCAGTCGCGACATCCGTCACGGCCGCGGATTATCGAAGTGCACCGACTGTAGCTCGGCCCAAACGGTGCCAACGAAAATTTGCGCTTCGATGCGAAGCAGAAGCCGATCCGCATCATCCGACACCCAGATTGTAGCACGATGAAATTTCCGGTGCGGTTCCAATTCCAAGTGCTTACCGACGCGCTTTAGCTGCAAGTCAAGTTTGATCGCGTTGTAAGCGCCGGCGTGCACGGAGATTTTTTCGCGCCCGACTACCGTGATCGTGGCTAGATAAGCATTCGTAGCCGGGTAAACCACAATGCGATAAACACTGTGATCTCGAAGCGGCTGACTGCGCAAATAAAGCGCCGAAGAATGCAGATCGAACAGGTCTGGAAAACTAAACTGTCGGGTCTTTGTTTCGGCAGTATTACCTTGGGCTTCTGTTCTCGTCCGAGTTACTCCGCTACTTGTGAAGACAAGATGGGTAACGATTTTTTTCCATCGATAACTTTCTGTCTGCTGAGTTTCGATCGGGTGCAACGTTTCCGTGCTGGCGGTTGCACGATAGTTCACATCCAGTCTCCACAGCACCCGAACCAGGCCAATGGTTCGGCCCGTTCCTTCGAACTGAGACTTATCTCTGGACAGCTTTGTAAAATGGACCTCACCAGTGGCGGCAGTAAGTCCAGACCACCCGAAGCGATACGACGCACCCAGAGGACGCAGTTCGGGAAAATTCCCGGCTGGATCCTTGGTGACGGTCGCCTGCCAATTCGCCGCCAGCGAGCTGGTGCAAAACGCGAAC
>QHMS01000011.1 GCA_003217895.1 Verrucomicrobiota bacterium | reverse complement strand
TGCGCTGCGGCCCCGAGCCGGAGAAGAATTTCTCGCGCGCGATTGCATTCATTCGCGAAGCAGCGAAAAAAGGCGCGCGGATCGTTTGCCTGCCGGAGCTTTTCCGGTCGCAATATTTTTGTCAGACGGAAGATCACAAGAATTTTGATTTGGCAGAGGAGGTGCCGGGAAAATCAACGGCCGCACTGGGAAAGCTGGCGCGCGAAACCGGCATAGTGATCATTGCTTCACTTTTCGAGAGGCGCAGCGCAGGCGTTTATCACAACACAGCCGCAATCATCGACACGGACGGCGAGTTGCTCGGCAAGTACCGCAAGATGCACGTTCCAGACGATCCGCTGTATCACGAAAAATTTTATTTCGCGCCGGGCGATCTTGGTTTTCAGGCTTGGCAGACGCGGCCCGGGAGAATCGGAGTCTGCATTTGCTGGGACCAATGGTATCCCGAAGCAGCGCGGCTGACTGCATTGCGCGGTGCGGAGATTATTTTTTATCCGACGGCTATCGGCTGGCATCCGGGCGAGAAGAAGGAGTTTGGCAAAGCGCAGCATTCGGCGTGGGAAACCATTCAACGTAGCCACGCCATTGCGAATGGGTGCTACGTCGCAGTGGCAAATCGCGTCGGCCACGAAGCCGCTGCCGGCGGCTCTGGCATTGAGTTCTGGGGACAAAGTTTCGTTTGCGGGCCGGATGGCGAAATCGTCGCCAAAGCTTCGGTCGATCAAGAGGAAATTGTGACGGCTGATATCGATTGGAGCCGCGTAAACGAACATCGGACGCACTGGCCATTCTTGCGCGACCGGCGGGTCGATGCTTACGGCGGACTCGATCGCCGGCTGATCGACTGATTTTTTGCGCGGCCTGCTCGCGCGCTTTGTGCTAATACGAGCACGATGACCGCGAGGACTTCTCAACAGACGGGCCGGCAGTGGTATCGGCCGTCTTTGACAACACAGATCATGATCGGGCTGGTTGTCGGCGCTCTGATCGGATGGCTGCGGCCCGATTGGGGGAACGCGGTTTATTTTTTGCGCGACATTTTCATTAATTTGATCAAATCCATTATCGCGCCACTTGTCTTCTCAACCATCGTTGTGGGAATCGCGGGCGCGGGTGCGCTTCGCAAAGTGGGGCGCATGGGAATCAAAGCGCTGATCTATTTCGAGATTGTCACCACCGCGGCGTTGTTCATCGGACTGGCCGTTGTGAATTTCACCAAACCCGGCAGTGGGGTAACTCTCGCCGCCACAAACATCGACGCCATTAGAACCATTGAGCAAAGTCATCCGAAAACTTTTGTCGAAACCATCGTGCACGTCTTTCCCTCCAGCGTGATTGACGCCATGGTGCGCGGCGATGTTTTGCAGATCGTCGCCTTTAGCGTCCTTTTCGCACTTGCTGTTTCAGCGGTTGGCGAGAAAGGAAAACCGATCATCCGAGCGATGGAGAGCCTCGCGCAAATCATGTTCAAGTTTACAAACTACGTCATGATGTTTGCGCCAATTGGTGTCGGCGCGGCCATGGCGCACACGATTGGCACTCAGGGTCCGGGCGTGCTGCTGAATCTCGGCAAATTGATCGGATCGCTCTATCTGGCTCTGGTGATTTTCATCTTGCTGATCTTCGGACTGGTGATTTGGATCGCGCGGGTTCCCTTGCGTCAATTCGTCCGGGCGGTGCGCGAGCCTGCGGTGCTCGCGTTCGCGACTACCAGCAGCGAATCTGCGTTGCCGAAAGCGATGGAATCGATGGAGCGTTTCGGCGTGCCGCCGCACATCGTGGGCTTCGTGATGCCGACCGGCTATTCGTTCAACCTCACAGGATCGACGTTATACCTGGCAATGGCCTCGGTGTTCGTAGCGCAAGCGGCGGAGACGACGATAGGGTGGCACATGTCGTTAGGCCAACAGATCACAATGATGTTGACGTTGATGCTGACTTCCAAGGGCGTGGCCGGTGTCCCGCGCGCATCCCTTGTCATTTTGCTCGGGGCACTGAATTCATTTGTGCCGTCAGGACTGGGGCCCATCGGTGTGGCCATTATTTTCGGCGTGGATGAATTGATGGACATGGGCCGCACATGCGTGAATGTCATTGGGAATTGTCTCGCGACAGTAGTCGTCGCGCGCTGGGAAAAAGAATTCGATGAAAGCCGCGCGCGCGTTTTTGGGACAGCGGCCGAGGCCGAATTGGATTTAAAAGGCGGCGATGTTGCTTTTGCCGATGCACTGGCCCAGGGCGACTGAGGATGCCATCGACAACTCTATAGCGTTGCAGCTAAGATGCGTTGCTAATGCCAGCTTTGCACACATCCGCGCAAGCGATCTATTTAATGCAGATCTTCACCGCTGCTTTTCTCACGATTCTTTTCCTTCAATCGGGAATAGATAAGGTCGCCGATCGCCGCGGAAACCTCGAATGGCTAAAAGGACATTTCGCGAAAAGTCCGTTAGCCGGCGTTGTGCCCACTCTGGTAACTGCAATCACCATTCTCGAGCTCGCAGCGGGAATATTGAGCGGTGTTGGCTGCCTCGCGCTCATCGCCTTGCGCGATTCAACCGTCGCATTCTACGGCGCGGTGATTTCTGCGGTTTCGATCGTTTCGCTATTCTTTGGTCAGCGGATGGCCAAAGATTACGCTGGAGCCGCGGTGCTTGTTCCGTACTTTCTGCTTGCGCTGATCGCAATTTATTTGTTGGCGCAACCGTGAATTGGAAAATTCACGGCGCTGTGAAATCTGGCGGAATGTCGCACTATTTGCGAATTCTGGTCTCCGGTAAAAAGAGGCTTTGTTATAAATGAACCGAACAACCGCGGTGAAGCCGGCTTCGTTGACAGAACTTGCCAGCGGCCAATTTCTGGCGGGCGTATTGCTCCTGCTTGGCTCGCTAACATTCTACTACTTCGCGGTTCTTAGAATTGATTACAAGAAAACGACGCTGCTTGACCTTGGCCCGTATCCGGATGCGACCGAATATTTCGCACAGGCACAAGCACTGAGCAGAGACGGCTGGCCTTCGATTCAGATTGGCTACGAGCGACTGCCATCAAGGTACCCCTGTGGCTATCCCGTGCTCATGCTTCCGTGGTTGAAGATCCTGCCGAAACCAGACGCCGTGCTGGCACCTTTTCGCACGAGTCAAACGATGGGGCTCGCCCTGCTCTTGGCCGTATTTGTTTTTTACGCGTATCTGGCGATGCCGTTAACGGGCGGGTTCGCAGTGCTCTTACTCGCGACCTTGCCAGGCTTTTTCACTTTCTGTCGTTCGTCACTCAGCGAAGTCAGCGCCTCGTTGTTAGTTGTTCTCGCTTTCATGTTTGGCTACTTGGGAGTAAAGCAAGAACGCCGCTGGAAAATCTATTTATCGGCATTTCTTCTCGGGCTTTCATTAAACGTTCGACTTCAGTCGCTCTTTTTTGCACCATCGTTGCTGGCGATGGCCCTCCTCCCAATGAGAGGTGCGCGTCTGCGCTGGTTTTTCCATTGCGTTGCCGTTCCGCTTGTCTTCGTGCTCGCGGCTAGCCCTATGCTCATATTGAACACGATCCAGTTCCATTCGCCCTTCAAAACAGGCTACGATCTCTGGGTCTCATATTTTAGCCGACATCACCTTCTTTTTTGTCTTCGCTATATGTTTTGTTCGTCCGACCGAACGGGTTCCTTTGCTGCGCTTTATTAGCTGGATTGACCGCTTGCGCCGCGGCATTGTGTTATCGCTATGGTTCGGACGGGCGGTTTTATCTGCTGCTTTTAATCCTCTTGATCGCGGTCGCGGTTCTGCCTGTCACGTGGGCGTCCAACAACCTTCTTTTCGGAAAACGAACACTTTTCGCGGTGCCTGTTTTTATATTGTTCGCCGCAGCCTGTCTGGGTTTCCCTTCGCGCTCCGGATATAACACACGAGGGGTTGACCGGTCCCAGACGTGGGACGCTCTTCATTTTACGATTCCACCTAGCCAATCCATCCAGTTTGTCGCACAAAGGGATTTTGCCAGATTGTTGAAGCGGCAACCTGGAATCGTTCTCTCCGATATCGATCCTGTTTTCCTGAATGCTCTTCTGCCGCGCTCATTCGTCGCAGCGCCGGTCGATGGAAATCATAATTACAAGTGGAGCTATACATGGCGCTATGACCGGCCACAGGCCCTGGCCCTAGTCGAACACGGCTTGCAGCAATCGCTTCCAATCTATGCGCTATTTACTTCGGGAGATGAAGCCGCGACGAAGCAGTCGCGCCTACCGAATGTTCCTGAATACGAATGGCGCGTTCTAGACGACCCTAAGGCCAATGCGGTAATCCTAAAGCTCACTCCCATCAGATCGGATGGGATGGCGGCAGTACCCGAGTGATGCGCCTCAAACTTCTTTTGCAACACGGCGCGCCTGCAACTGGAGTCATGCAAAAAGCTCTTCGACCCGCTCTATTCTCAAGCGTGCTTTTATTAGCAGGCTACCTCCGGATAGCAGGCTTAACCTGGGGTCTCAATAGTGGGTATGGCCACGATCTGAATTTTCAGCCGGACGAGTTCGTGAGCCTTAGGGGCGTCCTCCAGATAGATTTATTCTCAGGCCATATTAAGGCCCCAGAAGCATACTTTGAGGGCACATTCAATTACTACTTGTGGGCCCTCCCAGAAGCAGTCCTTAAGCTCGCAGCTAACGCCAGTACAGACCTTAGCGACTCAACGAACAGCAAAGGCCACGCCGATCTCTTGTATATCTGTCGCTGGATGTCGGTGCTGTTAGACCTCTGCACAATCGTTGTAGTATTTGCCGCTATTCGAGAAGCGACTCAGAAGTTCTATCCGCCCCTCGTGGGCGCGCTTTGTTACACTGTTATCCCAATGCAGGTGATCTACGCCCACTTTATGAGAACTCACATTCTGAGCAATTTATTGTGCGCCTTGGTCATTTGGATGTCTTTAAGGCTCCGGCAATCCCAGCGATGGCAGATACTTCTCTGCGTCGGCGTAATTTCAGGCTTGGGAGCAGCGACTCGCTATCCTGTCGGGATCATCGTTGTGATTCCGTGCCTCTACCTGCTGTTCAATGATGGCCCTAACTTAGCCAACTCGACCAGGCGGTTTCTGGAGCGCGCCAGGGCTGTCGTTGCCGGTCCGCTGTGGCTGATTGGGGTTGGATTCATCATCGGATTGTTCCTGGGGCATCCAATGCTGTTTTTAGATCCCTTGAGTGTTACAAAAGCAATGACCGGCGAGACGCTAAAATACGCGTCGCTACATCAGTTCAGCGGAGTCCAGTTGGTTAATCTAGCCGTTGTGTGGAGGTATATCACATACATGATTCCGTTTGCAATGTATCCCCTGCTCTGGCTGGTTCCTTACTGCGCAATCTTATATCTTCTTTTCAGGCGTAGTCTTTACGGTGTGTCAATTCCAATACTGATTTTCTCCCTCTTGTATCTGTACTTCATGGGAAAAGGCTACCTTGGGCCATATTTCGCTCGGATAACCATGCTTTTGTTTCCAGGGTTTTGCGTCCTTGTCGGCATCGCCTTCAGCGACCTCCAGTTGAGGCTGGGAAACAAGCGGATACTTGCCGTCGTTTTAGCCGGTGCGCTTCTACTGGTTGTTGCGTCATCTGTCGCGTTCGATGTAGCATACGGTCGTGCCATGCAGAAAAAGGATGCTCGTGAGGTCGTTCGGGACGATCTTCAAAAATTGATTGGTGACGCGCGGGCGACTATTGGCGTCTGGCAGTTCGGACCTTATTTTTACACTGCGATGCCCGCAGCCAAGCCACTAGCCAGTGAAAAGGTGGCCGTTCAGTTACAGAACCCAGCGCAGGATGCTGACTTCTTTCTGGTTGGGGTACCAACTCAAATTGACCCAGCGCAATTGAATGTAATTGTCAGTCAGGTCGAGTCGGAGGGAAAGTTCGCTTACGAAAAAAGCTACAGGGTTCCGGTAACAATCTTTGGCTACGAGCTCAACCTGGCGCGCTTTCCCCTAGATATGACCTATCCGTTCCCAACGATTTTGCTTTTTCGGGCTAGAACACCAACCTGAGACTGCTCGCTGCCTGATTCGAGAGAATTCCAGAATGAAGTTCTATGCTGATCACTGAACGGTCCGCCGAATCCCGGGCGGGCGATGTGCTCCTGGTGCCGATAGCTGCAGTCGCATTTTGGACGCTTGCCTATCAGCTTGTTCTCATCCTTCGGTGGCCAGCGAAAACGATTACCTGGTGTTTCTTAGTTATCAGCGTTGCAGGTTTCCTTGCCCTGGGACGCCTGTGGAAGAAAACCAGTGCAATGCCAGGCAAAGGATATCTGTTTCATCCGTCTCACTTCCTTTTGCTGCTCCTGGGTCTCGCATATGGAATCACGGCTCTGTTCGTGCGCCGGCCAAATCAGGATGATGTTGTATATTTCCATAGAGCTCTGACTCAACTATTACACCTTAACCAGCCTATCTTTCTTCGCCAGACGAGCGTCGACATGGATGCGGCTGCCTTCTCACCCGTTCATTTGGCAACCAGTTATGAGATGCTCATGGCCTTCATGGGACACTACCTTGGAATCGATCCCCTGTACTTTTACCAGGTAATTGGTCACGTAATTGCCGCATTGTCGGTTCCATTCGTTTTTTATTGGTGCGCCAGAATATTCGGATTGAATCGCTGGCCCGCGGCCATCGGGGCTTTCCTTGGCATGTGTTTTCTGCTTATCGCTGACGAGTCGCCTTTCGGAGCGCTACTTGGAGCGGGATTTCGGTTTGTCGCCGGACAGCCGCTGAGCTCAATCAACACCACTGGCATGCTCGGCTTTGGAACCGTCTCCGGATATCTTTGGCAAGGTAAGCCGATCGTTTGGATTTTGCTTTTGCCGATTGGACTGGCACTCAGCTACCGTTACCTCGGTCGAGGCAATCGAACTGATCTAGTATGGCTCACCTTCCTGGGAGTCGCCGGAGTTGGTCTGAGCAACCCTGCACTTTACTCCATTCCGGCGGTTATTGGCTGCTCGTGGATAGCTTTCTTCGTGGTCGAGCTAGTTCAGCGCAAACACAAAGTAGATTTCTGGACGCAAATTCATCGCGGCATGCTCCTGCTAGTTCCCATGATATATCCTATCGGAATATTGGGGTTGCTGGCCCTTAACATAATTCCGAAACCCATGGACACGCACATGTATGGACCTACCTCCATGCCTTGGCTTGAAGCAATGCACTACGTCATCGGCGGACCTGCTGAGTGTCTGCGCGATATAATACTGATGATTGGTGTGCCGCTGCTCATTGTTAGAGGCCGGAATGGGCTGTTCCTCTTCTTTTATCTGTGTGCCGTCTGGCTGCTCTGTTTGAACCCATTATTGGCACCCTGGTGGATGAAAAATATCTTCGCTTATACTTATTTTCGACTCGTCTATCTTCTGCCGCTACCATTGCTATGCGCATTGATAGCGGCTGCAGGTCCTCGCCTGGCCCGCCCGGGCAGCCTTAGCAGAACCCGATTGATAACTGCGTTTTCCCTTTTAGCGATTACTGTGACTTTCGCTTACAGCTTTCGCGGAGTCTCAATCCTGCCGAGAGATCCAGCACTTGGCATTGGGTGGAAATCGCCGACCGAGTGGCAACTGCTTCCCGAGAATATCGCTTTTGCTAAGGCCGCCCGGAAATACATTGCAAATGCAAAGTTGCTTGCACCAAACTGGACGGCTAGCTGCGAGTTACCGCTTCTCCTTCCCGAAATGAAAATCGTCGCTCCCCGGCTCGTCGTCCATTACTTTGCCAATGCTGGGAATCCCAACGAGGGGATTCTTCGTTTGCAGGCGCAAGCCTTTGTGGAGGGAGACAAGTCTGGCGATCCTCAACGGATCCGATTGTTGGAAGCGAAGTTTCGCCAGGTGATAGAAACTGGTCGCGCAAACGCAGTCGCGGCTCCTGAATCTCAGAGCGCACGTGTGCTAACGGCGCTTCAGTCAATTGATCCCGACTGGCATCGCGTTTTGGAAACGGGCGGGTTGGTCTTGATGTTACCGGGTAAGGCCGAACCAAGCGGGTAACATGGAAACTTCGAAGCGCATTCTCCTCCGAGCCGCTTCAGCAAGGTTACTCCTGCAATGCAGAATCCATTACATTACGTTCGCAGTGAACTAACCTTGCGGCGACTCTCCAGGCGAGAAACTATCGCGTTGGTCACGATCAGCCTTTGTGCTTTGCTGCTGTATGCCGCCCGCCAACATGGCCGAATATTCATTGGGGACGAAATTGGTACTCTGAGATATTTACAAAAAAGCCCTACCTATATCTTGACCCATTTCGGCGGTCAACTCTCGATGAACTATTTCATTTTGGTCGAGAAAGGCGTTGCCTGGCTTTGCGGAGCAATGGATTGGCGACTGACTCTTTTGCCTCTAGCAGCAGCCATTGCGATAATTCCTCTGACTGCTTCGGTGGCGCTCAAATTTACGGGTTCCACGCGCACCGCGTTGATTGCTGCTGGTGTAACCGCGTTCAATCCATACTTAGTGATGTGGGCTCCGATGATTCGTTCCTATTCGCTGCTGCTGGCGTTGAGTCTATTGGCGATCAATGAGTTTTTTCGCTGGTATCACCAGCGGGACTGGAGGAGCGGCATCCAATGTTCCGCCGTGGTAATACTGCTGTTACTTGCGCATCTCAACGGCGTTTATACAGTCATGTTTCTCGTGCTGTTGCTCGCGGTCGAATCCGTTTCCGCTGGCTGGTCTGGCGGCCGAAAGTTTATCTGGGAATCCAGGACTCTTTGGATTCCACTGGCTGGCGCGGCGGTAGTAGTCGGCGTGGCTTACTGGCGTCTGCTGCCCGATATCGCGAAGGTTAACAGGGAGTGGGGAACCGATACTCCGCCAACAAGCATGGGATACCTACCGCAGGTCTTCACGACGTATATGGGTGTTGGTTACGCGGCCTTTGTGTCCATTCTTTTGCTGCTCGCGGGTGGTTGGTCGGCCGTCCGAGAGAAGCGCGCGCTTCTCCTGCTGTGTGGAGCGATCATTCTGGCTCCGATTCTTATGTCCCTGCAAGGGCTCTCTGTTCCTCCATGGACGTACGCCCGTTATCTAGTTTTTTCCCTGCCCTTGCTTCTAATCCTAATGGCAGAGGGGATTGATTGGCTTGCGAGCCGTGTTTGGCGCCGGAGAGCTGCCATTGCAGCCTGGGGAATTACGGGACTCATTTTTGTGTGCTGGGCACCCTACGTCCATGCACAGTTTCTCGCAAAGAAACAATGGCCGTTTGACCAGATAGCTAAGTTTCTGCACGCGCAAATGCAGAAAAACGACGTAATTGTCGCGGGGTGGAGCATTGGGTTTACGCTCTCACAGTTCTTCGACCACCCTGAAGCTTACATTATACTTCCTGACGAGTACGTTAATAGAGTTGCTAACAAACTCGATGCTCCTTTACCGGCGCGCGTCTTTTACGTGGCAGAACGAAGTGTTGCAAATGGCCGGACGATATTTATCCGGCATTTTGGCCAAGCAGAAGTCACGATCTATAGCGGCGATACTGCGCGGTCGTTGCTGCTGGAATGGAGAGAAGATCTGCTGCGTCGAACTGCCGGCCGCGTTTACGCGCCCTTTCAAGGTGACTATGAACTACTCGCGCTGCTCGAAGAGCGGTTACCTTCTGGCCAGTCGGCAGATCATTGGCGCTCGCTGGCCGAGCGTTGCCGCGCTCAAAGCCCAGCCGCGCGTGATGTTCCACTCCACTTACAAAAGGCTGCACGATTCTTCATATTTCCGTGAACTGCCGCTCGCAAAATCATTTGCCAAAGCGGCTCTGAACCCTTTCGCCCTTGACTTCTACCGCGTGGCTGCGCGATATCGACCGTCGGCGTACTAGCAATGTTATCGCAAACTTGGCTCCGTTGGGTTCCAACAAATCTTCGAATTCTATCTGCATTGGCCGCACTTCTGCCGGCCGTTTGGCTACTCACCCATCCGGTCTCGGTTGGATGGCTGCGCCCTCTGTGTAAAGACACCTGGCCCGTTCTGGCACTCTCGGCGCTGGCCGCGATTCTGCCGTTCCTGTTTCAGGGGAAAGGCGTAAGTGCCTGGTCATTGTCGGTCATAGCATTAACCTATGCTGTTTTCCAGTCATGGTGTTACAATACCGGCTCTCACCCTGCGCATAGCCCGTTTCAAATGTGGGGGATCCTGCCATCCAGCGATGCCAACTTATACTATACCTGCGCCAGCGAGTTGCTGAAAGGACAACAGATCCTTGTCATGGCGGGCGAGAGACATTCGTATCCTCTCTTCTTAGCACTGCTTTTAAAAATATTCCGGCAGGACCTTTGGCTGGTGACGTTCCTCTTAACAATTGTTATGGCTCTCACCACGTGGTCAGTGTTCGAAGTAATTCGCCTCCGTCTGGGTAGCTTGGCAGCAGCGGTATATTTGACCTGTGTTACATTCTACATCCGCATCCACTGCATAGGCTTGTTTATGACTGAGCAACTGGCCATTATGTATTCGCTGTGCGCAGTTGGCATGCTTGTTCACGGTGCCGTGTCTGAAAGCAAGCTTAAAACCTGGTTCTATTGCGGCGGCATCTTTTTTCTCACCCAAGCTCTGAACGCCAGGCCCGCGGCCTACATGACACTACCGTTTCTGGTCGTTATCTCGTGGCGTTTGTCCGACGGTAGTCTCAAGAGACGAGGCAAGATAGTTATTCTCAGTGCAATCGCGGTAGCCTTGTCATTCCTATTAAACAACATTACCTACCATCGCGTTGTGGACGTACCGGCTCCTTCCAACGGATGGTACTGCATTTATGGTCTGTTGAACGGCGACGGGTGGCAAGCTGGACGGAAGCGGGTTGAGGAGATATGGCAAAACCGATTTAACCACGCCCCAGGCGCGACGATCGTAGCGGACGTATTACAGGAGTTAAAACAGGAATGTTTGTCCGAGATCAGAGACCACCCGAGTAAGCTCCTGCGAGGCTGGTGGCGTGGAATCCAGTTTGTCTGGTCGAAGAACACTCCATTTCGCTCGACTTATCCGGAGATGCCTGCTGTCTGGTTTACAGAGTCTGCTCGTTGGTGCACAGTCCTTGGCTTTATTCTGTCGCTGCTGTTCTTATTCAGAGGCGACCGCCTTCCCCCGAGATTCAAAACATACCAAGCCTTGAGCTGGCTCAATCTGGCCGGGTTAGCGGGAACAATTTTCTCAATCCCCTTAGCGCCTCCGTGGGACGGAGAGACGCGGATCTTTGCCGCTACGCTTCCCTTGTTTTTCCTTCTACCCGCCTTCGGGGTGGGCGGCCTATACCTGCTTATCACCGACCGATTTCACCGCGCAGTGGGCGGCCCGAAAACATACACGCGACCGACGGATGCAATAGGTTTGGGACCTGTGGTTGGCGGCGTGCTTTCCGTGGCCGTCGTTTTGGCATCGTGGTATTTCGTGCCTAATGGCTCGGGGACTAAGAAAGTTCAGCACCCGGTCAGGTTAATGCTCGATGAATTGGTTAAAAAGCCGGCTTCCGCGCCCGCTTTCGACCTGCGTGCTTTGCAAGCCGGCTATCGATTACGTGTAACGAACGACAGCGAGCCCACCTGGTTGCCGGTTATCGCCAGGAAAGATTTCATCCAGAATGTGCCCGGTGGTCGCTACGTGTTCTTTTTGCCGGAATTTAAACAAGTACCGCCCGATTCAGAAGTCGTTGCCCTGCCTTACTTTGTTTTGTTGGTGCTGGACCACGAAGACGCCCAGGCACAAAGATTCACAGTGTGGCCGGAGCAAACAGGTCATTTGGTGGAGCCGCCTGTCTATTTTAGCAAGGGTCTCGACATTCACGTCCCATGATCGGGAGCCCCTTTTGTCGTCCTTTCATATTCGGTTACCGAGTGTCGCGATGCGAACAGGTTAACGTACCAGGCCGGGACTTCGCGCACAGACTCAGCGCGGAACGGAACCAGTCCGTTATTCGACAACTGCCAGATAGCCATACCCTGCGTCTTAAGATTTGCAATCAAGTCACTCCAACGCACACCAGCCTGCCGTAGTCCATAGGGCCAAAATTCAACGAGTAGCTTGATAGCAGTATTATCTGCTATAACCCGGCTGGCCCCTCGCAAGGCATGAAGCTCATAGCCTTGAATGTCCATTTTGATTACGTCAACGCGTTGACCGAGTTTGAAGTAATCATCCAACGCTATGATATCGATCGGCATGGTACGGCGCGATTCTTCCTCGATCGCATATGTCCGGTGATCGACATTGAGTTTATCTGAAAGATAGAGTCTGGACCTCCCGCTGCATTCTCCCAGCGCAGCCTGAGACAAGCGTACGTTTGCCAGCTTGCGCGTGGCAGATTGCAGGTGCCTAAAATTCTCCGGAGAAGGTTCGAATGAATGAACAACGCCGGTAGGACCGACACAGCGGGAAAGAAACTGTGAGTAGATGCCAATATTTGCGCCCGCGTCTACCGCGACGGCCCCTTCGGAGAGCATCCTTTTCAAAAACTGGCGCTCTGCACGGTCAGCGAAAGCTTTGAAAGCACGGTAACAGAGAAAGTACATTGGAAAGGCGTGCTCGTAAGCCTTGTTGCCGATACCGCGAATAAGCGAGACTAACCGCATCAGGAGTGTGCTCGGGGACTGCGGGAACTACCACACCGCAGCGCGATGGCTCGAATTGTAAACTCGATCTCGGCAAAAAGCAGTTCTGCCACTATGACTTTGCCGGCGGTTTTAAACCTGGCTGCGTCACAATCAATAAATTTAATGTTGTACCTCATCGCAGATCGGTGTGCTTGGGCGGTGCCACTATAACATTGGAAAAGATACTGAGAAACCATACGTTCGCGGGATGCGGGTTCACTGGAGAGAGCTGTTTACGTCGAAGGTGAACGCGAAGGTGCAATGGGATCGATGGGATCTTGTGGCCCTCGTTCTGGCTCTGGCGACGGTTGCCTGGGTCTTCGCGCTCAAACTCAAAACGTTCTACGAACTCGGTTATACATCAGACCTCTTCGTGAGCGTCCAGCTTGCACGGAGTTGGCTGGAAGGACGCCGCGTGCTCACGGCGAACTGTTTTGGGAACATGCTTGCTCTTCACACCTATTTTCTCCTTCTGCCGCTCGGACTCGTCGCAAAACCGTTCGGCGCTCCCGGTTTGCTATTCGTGCTCGCCGCCTCGGTGGGGGCCGCTTACTTCTGGGCAGCGCGTGTCCTGCGCCTTCTAGGTGTTGCTGGACCGTTCGCTGTAATCTTTGCCGGAGCAGTGCTTATATCGCCGCTATGGGTGGCGTTCTACCAGGAGCCACACTATGGATTTCATGTTGAGGTCCTGACGCCGACGTTGTGTCTGATCTTGTTTTATTTCCTGCTTCAGCAGCGGCTTGTCCCGTCAATCGTCACGGCGCTCGTTGTGATCAGTGTAAAGGAGGATGCATCTATCGCGGCAGCGATGGTGGCCATCGTCGCAGGCGTTGAGGTGTGGTTAACATCAGCAGGAAAACAGCCTCCCGACCGCCTTAACCGACCTGCTTTGATTGTACTGCTTCTGTCGGCTCTCGCGATCCCTGCCTTGCTGGCAATTTCTCGCTCGCAGTTGCCGCCAGCCTACGCCTATTATTCGCTTCATCGCGTTCGTCTCGTGGCGCCGGGGACTTTATCGGGTACCGGCGCACTTTTCACTTTTGTTATATCTAACGCTCCTTCTTGGCTTGGCAGCAGCGTTATTCGTCAATGGCTCTTGGTCATGTTCGTGGGCAGCTTCGGGACAATCTTGTTGCGACCCTACTATTTGGTTCCCGGCGTCGCGACAACGTTGGTCGCGTGGCTCGTGAACAGCGATGACCTTTTGTGGGCGCCACGATTTTATCCGACGGAGACACTCCTTTGGTGTGTGACTCTGGTAGGATTCGCGTCAATTGCGCGTGCCGTAATATTGGAAACAAGATCGGCACGGGCACTAGTGCTCGCGGCGGCGGCTTTAATCGCAGCGGCGTCTGCAACTGCGCAACTCGTCCTCGCACCGCAAGCACGCCACGCCTATCTCCTTCGTCCCGATAGCCCTTACTCACCGCTGGAGCGGCAACAAGCCGACGAGG
>QHMS01000010.1 GCA_003217895.1 Verrucomicrobiota bacterium | reverse complement strand
ATACCACGGGCAGTTTCAATACAGCGGTCGGTGTTGTGGCGCTTTTTAACAATACCTCCGGTGGCGGCAATACCGCGACCGGTGTTGCTACGCTCCGTAACAACACCACCGGCTCCTTCAACACGGGCTATGGTGGTAACGCCCTTGGCAACAACACCACGGGCAAACAAAATACCGCCACTGGCACGGCTGCGCTCTTTAGCAACCACACGGCGGACAACAACACGGCTACCGGTTTTGGAGCTCTCGATTTCAATACCACCGGGACGCAAAATACGGCGACCGGCGCGTTTGCGCTGTTGCACAACAGCACCGCCAACAACAACACTGCCGACGGTTACCAAGCGCTGCTTACCAACAGCACAGGAAAGGAAAACACTGCGGCCGGCGAGAGTGCATTCAAAACCAGCGATGCGGATAACAATACTGGCGTTGGCTATCAGGTAGCCTTTCACACTACGAGTGGCGAGGGCAACACGGCGGTTGGTCATCACGCTCTGCTAAACAACTCAACCGGCTCAAACAACACCGCGCTCGGGAGAAGCGCTGGAATTAATCTCACTACCGGCAGTAACAATATCGACATCGGAAGCCTCGGTGCAGGAGGCGAATCCAACACCACCCGTATCGGAACCCTGCAAACGAGGGCCTTTATTAAAGGTATCAGTGGCACTGCGGTGACAGGCACAGGGGTTGTTGTAAACGCTGCCGGTCAACTTGGAGTCGCGCCCTCATCGGCGCATTTCAAGCACGAAATCAGACCCATGGCTAAGGAAAGCGAAGCGATCCTTGCCTTAAAACCGGTGAGTTTCTGCTACGATCAAGACATTGATGAAGAGGGCCTGCCGCGATTTGGGCTAGTAGCCGAGGAAGTGGAAAAGGTAAATCCCGACCTGGTGGTGCGCGATGACGCTGGAAAACCGTACACTGTTCGCTACGACCAGGTGAACGCGATGTTGCTAAACGAGTTCCTCAAGGAACACCGCAAAGTGCAGGAGTTGGAGGCAAACGCCGTTGAGCAGCAAAAGGAAGTTAGAGCCCTCGCCGCAATGGTAACAGAGCAGTCGCTGCAAATCCAAAAAGTCAGCGCCAACTACAGGCAAGCAGAATGACTTCGTAACTGGTGGCCACTCAGTAGTATCGTCCGGCAGACCAGGTAGCAGTTCGCAATCAGCCGCCAGGCTTTGGCAGCCTGGCGGTCTTCATTTTGGGGTTCGGCGCGATAACTGAAACTCTCTGGCGTTTCATAGAAACGACCTTGCCGATTTGCCTGCGACGGAAGATTAGCCGCTTCCAAGAATTTACGACCAGGTGATGAGGCGGAGTTCGTGCGCCTGCAACAGGCATGGGTGCGTGGGTACGACACGTACGCTAAACCCGTAGGTGCCGCTTTCAGTGGCGGGAACGCTGCCCTGGTAAATGTAATTCCCGTTGCCAGTTCCCGACTGGTCAGGGCTTTGGTGTAGCACGGTGGCGATAGGAGTGCGGATGTCGCCATTGTCCACTTCGCCGTGATACGCTTCCACGCGCACGTGTTGCGGATCGACCGCGCCCAGATGCACACGCGCGGTGATCTGCAATGATTCGCCGACCAAAATGCTTTGGCGATCCTTGTTGGCGACTTGCACGTCAGAAATCTGCACCTGCGGCCAATCCTTTCGCATTTGCGCTTTCCAATGGCTGAGTTGCGTTGCGGCGCCGCAACCGTCGCTGGAAAAATTGCCATGTGCCCGAGCTGCTGGAATGTAAAGTTGCTCTGTGTACTCCTTCACCATCCGTTGCGTGTTGAAAACAGGCGTGACGCCGCGGATGGATTCCCGCATTAATTGCAACCAGGCGAGGGGAAGTTTGCCGTCCGGTTTCGCATAATAAAGCGGCACGATTTGGTTCTCGAGCAACTGATAAAGACTGCTGGCGTCCACTTCATTTTGGAATTCTGCGGTGCCATCATCGATCTCGGCGCCAATGGCCCAGCCGTTGCTGCCGTTGTAGCCTTCGCGCCACCAGCCATCGAGCACACTGAGGTTAATCCCGCCATTCGGCGCTGATTTCATTCCGCTGGTGCCGCTTGCTTCCATTGGCCGCAGCGGATGGTTCAGCCAAAGATCGACTCCCTGCACGAGGCGGCGGGCAATGTAGCTATCGTAGTCTTCCAGAAAGACTACGCGATTTTCCAGGCCGGCTTCGCGACTGAACTTGTAGACTTCCTGGATAAGGGCCTTGCCGGCTTCATCGCGCGGATGCGCTTTGCCTGCGAAAATGAATTGCACAGGGCGCGTCGTATCGTTCGCCAATCGTTTTAATCGTTCTTTATCACTGAACAAAAGCGTGCCGCGCTTGTAAGTCGCGAAACGGCGCGCAAAACCGATCGTCAGAATTTCGGGATCAAGCACGCGATTGACTTTGCGAATAAACTCCGGGGATTCGCCCATGCGCTCACGGCGCTGCCGTTCCCGATCGCGGACAAAGTCGATGAGGCGGCGTTTGAGTTTTTGATGTGTCTCCCAAAGTTGCGCGTCGTGAATATCGATGACGCCACGCCAAAACTCCGGCTCGGTCAGGTGTTCTTCCCAATCGCCGAGATGCTTTTGGTAAAGCGCGGCAAACTCAGGCGCCATCCAAGTCTTGGTATGAACACCATTGGTGATACTGGTAATTGGCACCTCGTGGACCGGAACGCCCGACCACACATCTTTCCAAAGCGATCGGCTCACTTCACCGTGCAATTTACTGACGCCATTCGCGTGCCTGCAGAGACGCAACGCGAGAACCGTCATACTGAACGGCTCGCCTGGATTGAGTCGTGTGTGGCCGAATGAGAACAACTCATCGAATGGAATCTTCAGTTCCTTCGCGAAATTTCCGAAGTATTTTTGCATCATCTCGCGCGAGAAAGACTCATTCCCAGCCGGAACGGGAGTGTGTGTGGTAAAAACGTTCGCCGCCGCGACGACCTGAAGTGCTGAGTAAAAATCAAGTTTTCTTTCCACGACGTTGATACGGATGCGCTCCAGCGCCAGAAACGCTGAATGCCCCTCGTTCATGTGAAACACATCGGGCTGGATACCGAGCGCGCTGAGCGCTTTCACGCCGCCAATCCCGAGCATGATTTCCTGACGCATGCGCATTTCGAGGTCGCCGCCATAAAGCTCGGCAGTAATTAATCGGTCCTCGGCGATGTTTTCCGGAATATCGGTATCGAGCAGATAGACGTTTACCCGCCCGACGCGCAATTCCCAAAGCCTGGCAAGAACTTCCCGGTCCAGAATCGGCACTGAGATTAGAAGTTTCGTATCACCCCGGCGAACTTCGCGGATCGGCAGATGATAAAAGTTTTGGTTGAGGTTAATCGCTGCCTGAATGCCTTCCTTATCGATCTGCTGGCGAAAATAGCCGTGCCGGTATAGCAGACCGATTGCAACGAAATTCAGATCAAGATCGCTGGCTGATTTGCAGTGGTCGCTGGCAAGGATGCCCAAGCCACCGGAGTAATTGGGGATCGATTCGTGGAAACCGAATTCAGCCGAAAAATATGCGATGGGATTCTTGATCGCGCTGCCGGCGCCGGTTTTTCCGTAGGTGTCTTGGCGTCCCAGATATTTCTCGAATTCCTCAAAGACTTGCTTGAGCTCGCGCAGGAAATTTTTGTCCTGCGAAAGTTCTTCCAATCGAGATTGCCGCGAAAGTTGCAGCATGCGGATCGGATTATGATTTGTGCGGTCCCAAAGCTCGGGATCAAGATGTCGGAACAAGCGACGCGCGGAGGGCTCCCACGTCCACCAAAGATTGAAACTCATCTCCCGCAGCGGCTCCAGCGTCGCCGGCAGGATGGGCGTGACATTGTAAATTTGAAAAGTCGGCATGCGAATCCCTGTAGCCGCCTCGTTGCGCGAGGCAAAGGTTAATCAACTCCGAACACTTTATGGGTCAAGGAAACCTCTGAGGAGCGCACGGACCTGGTTCGGCACCCCGGAGGGATCGAGACCCTTTCGGTCAGGGAAAGAAGCGTGGCTAAAAAAAATCGCTGCTCGCGAATCACAAAAATAGACGCGAATGGACTTCAGTTACGTGATTGATATTTACGCTGGTTTGGGCCGTGGAGTGAGGACGAGCCCAAGGAGAAAGCCCGCGACAAGTCCGCACAGATGCGCGGACATGCTGACCTGCGGAGTCGAAAGATCGAACCCAATTTGGATCGCGACGATCATCACAACGTTTGCCAGTCGTTGCCTCGCATGCGCCGCATGGCGATGTCGCATCAAAAATCCCGCCCACGCTCCGACGATGCCCATGATACAGCCCGATGCACCAACCAGTTGAGCAGGGCGGACGAGGCCGATCAAGGTTAAGCCGATAACGCCGGCACCCGAGGCGAGTCCTGAAATCAAGTAACACACGACGAAGCGCATCGTGCCGATGGACCGCTCCAGCGGCGGGCCGAGAACGTAAAGCGCGAAGAGGTTGAAACCCAGATGAGCCAGACCTCCGTGCAAGAATAGAGCCGTGAAAAGGCGCCAGTACTCGCCTTGGACTACAACGGCATAAGGCTCGAGCGCACCGATCCGGTGCAAAACTTCCGGATCGTTCGAGTCGCCAACCGATATCTCGAAAAGAAAGATCGCTGCGTTAAGGAGAATCAATACGAGCACTGCCGGCGCATTTCGGAGTTGGCTGCGCGTAGCTTCATGGTCGACAGCGGCCGGACCAACTACGCCTCGATATTTCGCTTGAGATTCCAACCGCCGAAATAATCGGATTTGATCGCGCAACTCAGGACTGGGATGCAAAATCTGGAGAGCCACTCCGAGTTTTCTGGCAGATTCGTAGTTCCCCTGCGTGGCGAGCTCAGTCATTTTGCGCAATCCAATTGCCGGAAGAAACAGAAGAAGAAACCATACGCAGCCACCGGCGTATCCGGCGGTGCCACGCCAAAAAATCCATGTGACACCTGTAATGGCGAGCACGATGAATGCAGCGATCCGCCACGTCGCCGCGGCCACCGCACCAGGCTGCCATACCCGGGCTAACACCACCAGCGACGAAACGATCGCAAGGAAAAGAAAAATGTGATTGAGACTCATGATTATCGGTGTTGATTCGGCGTTGGACCTTGATTTCCAAAGCAGCAAAGGCTCAACGCTGAACGCTCAACTCTCAACGCCCAATCGGATTATGCACATTACTGTCACTGATTATCTCGACGTCGTTTCATCCTGGTGCTTTTGGTCCGAGGCGACCTGGGCTGAATTGAAAAAGCGGTACGAAGGCCGGGTTAAATTTGAATGGAAGATCGCGTTGATGGACCCGAATGGTTTGCCTGCTTCGCGTGAGCAGGAGCAATGGTTCTATCGACGCAGCGGAATGATCATGCGTTCGCCATTCATGCTCAATACCGACTGGTACGACTCCAGTCTGCCTGAATGGCTCGCGCCGAATTCCGTGGCCGAAGCGGCGAAGGACTTTGGTTTTACCGATGATCGCGTTCGTCTTTCCCTTGCGCAAGCCGCGCTGCGAGACGGCAAAAAGATTGGTGACTGGGATGTTGCCGTTGAAGTAGGTGCTGAAGCCGGCGGGATCGATCCCGGAGAATTGCGCAAGCATGCTAAATCGGCGAAAACCGAAAAACGCATCCGAGCGTCGACGGCTGAATTTCATGCGCTGCAGATCACGCAACGCCCGGCCTTCGTGATCGACGCCACGATTGGTGATCGCGCGGTCTTTTCCGGAGTCGTGAAGCTAGAGCCGTTAACAGCGACCATCGATTCCATGCTCGACGACGCAGCTGCGTATGCGGCGCACAAGGCGCACTTTGGCGACCCACCGCCAAAGTGATGGTCATTGAGAAATTGTTGTTTCTCTCTTACGGTCGGCACCTGATCGTAACGAGATTCGTCTTGCCAGTGCCAAATTGTTGCCTACAACTCTCTTTCGGCTCGCAGTTAATAACGCGAGCACTTCGTCGCGGTAAATCGCAGCTGCGGCGAAGCCAGAGTGCTCTGGCGTCCGCCGTAGCGGATGCCGGGAAATGCGATAGATGGAAATACGGCGTTGCGGCGCACTCCCGTTTCGCCGGGCAGGAGCTTGATTTAATCTGCAACAGCAATTTCGTGTAAACGGTCGGATTCGCGCCCGCGAAGTCCGAGTTATTTTAGGATCCACAGGCGAACAGCTCGGCGTCATGAAATTGTCGGATGCCTTGCGCAAAGCCCAGGGCATTGGTCTTGATCTGGTCGAGATTGCGCCCACGGCCAATCCGCCGGTTTGCAAAATCGTCGCGCTCGGAAAATTCCGATACGACATTTCCAAACACACCAAGGACAAAAAGCCGTCCAGCTCGAAACTGAAGGAAATCAAGTTTCGTGTTAACATCGACGAGCACGATTACCTGACGAAAATCCGGCACGGTGAAGAATTCCTAGACCGCGGAAACAAGGTGCGTGTGCAACTGCAATTTCGCGGCCGCGAAATGGCGCATCAGGAATTTGGTATGCAGCTCGTGGAAAAAGTACGTGACGATCTTTCCAGCATGTCGCAGGTGGAAATGGAGCCCAAGATCACCGGTCGCAACATCACCATGACGCTCGCTCCTCTGCCGGCGAACCGCCGGAAACGAAAGTTCACAGTGCCGCCCAAAGAGCCTGAGCAGAGCGAAGAAAGCAGCTCGCCGATACCGGCGTAACTGTAACCCGCGCCGCTTTTGCTCAAGGTTTTTTCTTTGCCGGCGGTGATTTTTTAGGCGCCGGGGTGTTTGGTGGCGGGGTCGGCATCTTTTCAGCTTGCTTCCGCTCCAGACGCTGTTTCCGCTCTTTCGCCTCCTGGTTGTTGGGATCGATTTGCAATGCCTTCTCTGTCTCAGCCATTGAATTTTGATTGTCCTCTTTTGCCTCGTAGATATAGGCGCGGAAGTTGTAGTAGCGGACTTCCTTTGGTTTGAGCTTGATCAACTCGTCGTAATCGGCCAGCGCTTTATCGTAAGCATAAATCTTCATCTCCGCGTATGCGCGCTCCTCGTAAATACGCGGCTCATTGGATTTGATCTTGATCGCCTCGGTATAATCAGTGACCGCATCCTGAAATTGCTGATTCTTTGTAAGGGCGTATCCACGCCGTTCATAGGCGATGGCCAGATCAGGCGTGTATTTGCGGTCGAGATTGGTCGCTTTGCGAAGCAGGTCGACAGCTTTGTCGAAATCGTTGCTCTTCAAAGCTTCTGCGCCTTCTCGCGCAAGTTTATTTGCTTCGATGTTGCCTTTCGCCTGTTTTGCTTCTTTGCCGCCTTGTGCATGTGCGATTTGCGAGACGCAAACCAACAAAGCAATGATCATAGTGAGAATTGAATTTCGTTTCATGTTTCTGTTGGATGTTGTTTTCTCTAAGTAATTCGAAACTGATACTGTAAACAGTTGGCCGCAAGCCATCTTTACGTTTGCTCGGGGGAAGGCGCTTGTTCAATGTCGATCTTTGGCTCGGCCTCCGCTGTGGCCGGCGAACTCGGTCCTGGCTCATCGACGCGAGTAATGCGCACGGCGCGTCCTGTGGCCTCATCAATTTCGATGAGCGCTCCGCGCAGGCGAACTTCGCCGCCTGCCACTGGGAACGATGCCGGCAGATTCGATATGAACCGGTTCATGATCGGATCGATCGCGCGCCCGAGGATGGAGTTTACCGGGCCGCACATGCCTGCGTCGCACAAAAAAGCCGTGCCGCCGGGGAAGATTTGCTCGTCCGCCGTTTGAACATGCGTGTGGGTACCGATCACAGCCGACACCTTCCCGTCGAGAAATCGGCCCAGCGCAATTTTTTCGCTGGTGGTTTCGCCGTGCGCATCGACGATAATGTTCGCGGTCTCACTGCGCATTTTCGTCACTGCCGCTTCCACAGCTCGGAACGGGTTTTCCAAAATCGGCTGCATGAACGTGCGCGCTTGCACATTGATCACGCCGATTTTGCTCTTGGGCGTTTCCAGCAAAATAGATCCGCTCCCCGGCGCGCCAGCGGGATAATTCACCGGGCGCAACAAACGCGGTTCGGTGTCGATGAATGACAGAATCTCTTTCTGGTCCCAAATGTGATCGCCTGTCGTGATGACCGAGACACCGGCGCGCAAAAGGTCGATGGTGATTTTTCCCGTGATTCCCCGGCCGCCAGCTGCATTTTCGCCGTTCACAATAACGAAGTCCAAAGCGTATTGCTTCTTTAGCTCAGGTATTCGAGCGATCACGGCGGTACGTCCCGGTTCGCCAACAATGTCGCCAAGAAAAAGAACACTTAACATAAGAGGCGGATTCGTTAAATCGTTACATAGTTACATCGGATTTGCGATTCAACGATTTAGCGGTTCAACGATTTAACGTGGCGAAGCCATTCGCCTGCCACGCCGTAGCATGGCGAAAGCGGATCATTCGAGCTTCCTCATTTCTTCTCGTCTTTCTCCCTATCTTCCCCGCTGGCATTCGCGCGGCGGACAACGTCAGCGTTCTCGGTACCCATCCGCGATGGAGGGTGCTCGAAAATTATCAGGAAACAATCACCCACGATGAGTTCGCACACCGCGTCAACGACGTTTATTGCACTCACGGGTTCGCTCCCGATTTGATCGAAATCAATGAGAAGACCGCGCGGATTCTAATGAACCGCGAGACACAGAAATTTTTCTGGCTGCGATTTGCGGAGAAAGATGACGGGCGCAAATCCGTGCCGCGGCTTTGGCGGTCCGCGAAATCATTGCCGCCAGCGAAACCGGGGAAACCTCTTCTCGGTTTAAAAATTGCGCTCGATCCAGGGCATCTAGGCGGAAAATGGGCAAAGATGGAGGAGCGTTGGTTCCAGGTCGGCAACAGATTGCCAGTCCAGGAAGGCGATCTGACTCTGCGCGTGGCGCGGTTGTTGGCCCCGCGATTGCGTGAACTCGGCGCAAAAGTTTTCTTTGCCCGGAACAGTGATGAACCGACTACGCCGAAGCGTCCTGATGATTTTCGTGAGCTTGCCAGAAAAATTCTGATCAAGAACGGCGTGCCACAGTCCCGCATAGGCGGGAACGTTCTTGATCCAAATGATCCGGACAAAGAGCAAACTATCCGCTGGCAAAGCGAAATTTTGTTCTACCGCTATAGTGAGATTCGACGCCGGGCGGCGTTGGTGAACTTCAAGTTGCATCCCGATCTGGTCCTTTGTTTGCATTTCAATGCGGAAGGCTGGGGCGACCCAAACGATCCAACCTTGACCGAGACGAATCATCTTCATTTGCTTGTAAACGGGTCATATTTGGCAGAGGAACTCGAGTTTGATGACGAGCGTTTCGAAATGATTCGGCGACTTCTGAGTCGCGCTTATGACGAGGAATTACCGTTGGCGGACACGATCGCGCTGGCAATGGCTCGCGAGACTGGCCTGCCGCCTTATGAATATCCCACCGCGAACACGACGACCAAGGTCGGCGCGAGCGGTTACGTGTATGCGCGCAATTTGCTGGCTACGCGGCTCTATCGTTGTCCGGTCGTTTATTGCGAGCCGTATGTGATGAACAGCAAGGACGTTTTCGGTCGCATTCAGGCCGGTGATTACGACGGGACGCGCAATGTCAACGGTGTAGAGCGGAAAAGCATTTTTCGAGAATACGCCGACAGCGTGGTGGAGGGACTAGTCGACTATTATTCGAGGGCGCGTGGAAATGAATTGTAGGGCAACCGCTCCGGTTGCCGTCCCTCGACACGGGCAAGCGATGCGCTTGCCCTACAAATCTTCAATCGCCGCGCGAATATCGGCCAGGGTCACATTCGTTGCCACTTGCGCAGCCCCGATTCTCGGCGTCACAACGAATCGCACTTTACCGCCTTCGAATTTCTTATCGAACTTCAGTGCGTCGAAAACCTTTCCGCGCCGGAAATTTTTTGGCAACGTCGTAGGCAATTCGAATTGCCTGAGGAGAGAGACAATCGCATCGCGCTCGTCCGGCGATAGCCCCGTTCTTTTGATGGAGATGGCGCACGCCGCGATAATTCCGAGGCTCAGCGCTTCTCCGTGAAGAAACTTGCGATAATCTCCCGCGCGCTCGATCGCATGACCGACCGTGTGACCGAAATTCAGAATTGCGCGCTCACCAGTCGCGTCGCGCTCGTCTCTAGCTACGATTTTGGATTTGATCTCGATGTTGCGCCGAATCAGCCGTTGTAGGGCAAGCGGTCGCCGCGGCGACCTTGTCTTCCAGCTCCGAAGCAGCTTGAACATTCTACCGTCTGCGACGATTGCGTGCTTAATGATCTCGGCGAAGCCCTGATTAAACTCGCGTCGGGGCAGAGTTTTCAAAACATCGATGTCGTCAATAACGAGCGATGGATGGTGCACAACGCCAATCAAATTTTTGCCATCGCGTGTGTTCACTCCGGTTTTTCCGCCGATGGAGCTGTCCACCATTGCCAGCAGCGTCGTAGGAATCTGGACATGCGGAATGCCGCGGTGATAAACTGCCGCGACGAATCCAGAAATATCGCCGATCACTCCGCCGCCGAGACCGAACACAAACGACTGCCGG
>QHMS01000009.1 GCA_003217895.1 Verrucomicrobiota bacterium | reverse complement strand
TGCGAATCTTGCCGCGTGATCCGCTCGAATTGCCCGAGCGCGATGAGGAACTGCTACTAGGATTGATGCGAGCCGGCTTTTCTCAGAGAAGAAAACAATTGAGAAAATTGCTTCGTGATTATGCGGAGGACTGGGACACAATCGCGCAGCGACTAAACATCAATCCCAAGGCTCGTGCCGAAGAGCTATCGTTGCTGCAATGGATCGATCTCGCCAATTTTATTGCGCCGGTTCCGCACCCTGACCCACGCCTAACGACCAGTGAGCGCTTCCCGATCGTCGATAAAAAAGATCGGATTCTGGGCTCCGCGAGCCGCTCTGAGGTGCATGGGAATAACTTGCTCCATCGCGCTGTGCATATTCTGATCTTCAACGCTGCTGGCGAAGTTTACTTGCAACAACGCTCGCGTTGGAAAGATCGGCATCCTTTGAAGTGGGACTCCAGTGCCGCCGGCCACGTTGCAGCAGCGGAACGTTACGATGAAACAGCCCGGCGCGAGCTGAAGGAGGAATTAGGTGTGAGTGTGCCGCTTCGAAAGATTCTAAAACTTCCCGCTGCGCGACGCACCGATCATGAGTTTATCTGGCTATACAAAGGAGTGGTTTCTAGCGAGCTCGCACCTAACAAGTGTGAAATCCAGAGAGGCATATTTTTGCCACCGGCCGTGGTCGATGGCTGGACATCGGCGCGACCGGAAGATTTCGCGTCGGGGTTTTTGGAATGCTGGAACGCGTACCGGCGGAAAATGCCTCTCGATGGCAACCGGCCTATCCGCCCAAGGACTTTCTCCTAGGCAAACGACGCAGCATCCTCCGCTTAAACTTTCGGGCAGCACGCCTCGCTGCTTTCTTTCCGCCATAGACGCTGTCGCTGAACATTTTTGTCACGACACGATCACCGCGAAGAAAGTGCACCTGAAAACCATGCGTCTGTTTTCTGGCACGCGCTTTGGTGTCGATGCGGCGAATGTTTTCTTCCGAATCAGGATTGGGCCGTCTTCGTCTTTGCATGGGCAATTAACAAGAAGCTAACCATACAATGCGACGATTCAATGAGCGAATGAAACGGAACCATGAACCGTCTCGGGAGAAGGCAGGTTCCAAGAGCGCCATTTTTTGTCGTACTCGCTTGCGGGCAACAGCGCGTAGCACGGATGCTGTTTTACTCGTAACCAAGTGATCAGCTTCACCAGGTTTTCCTTTGCCATCGTGGTGCAACCCGTGGTTGGCCGATTCACCCCGCGGCGAATATGAAAAAAAATTGCACTGCCCGCGCCGGGTACTGGCGGATCGGAATTATGCCGGACCTCAATGAGCCACTCGTACGCAAAGTCGGCCGAGCGCATTTTTTCATGGGTGTAATTGTCTGGAGGATTTTTTGGATCGATCACGATATGGCGATTGTAATTCGGCGAGCGCGGGTCATCGCTCCAAACGTCTGCCTCCGTCACTTGATGGTATGGATAGTCGCCTCCCGCAGGCAGGTGCGAATTGTATCCGAAGACCTGTCCGATTTCGAAGACTCCAGCAGGTGCGCGGCCATCTCGCTCTTTCTTTCGAAGACCCGGCTCGTTTTGTCCGGCAAGGCCCGCGCCCCAGGCGACGCCGTTCTTGCCGAACAGCGCTGGAAAAGGTCCAGCCACAGCAGCCCAGTCTCCTCCGTGCAGCCGCTCAAATAATCGCAGCTCTCCACGCATCGAATCCCAGGTTGGCGCGATTCCGAGGATCAGCTGGGTGCAATCATCGGGAACACCCTCTGCGTATACGCTGACGGAAATCAGCATTAGCAAATAGATCACGAGGCTGCGCACGATCGACGTAAACTTCTGAAAGGAAATCATTTTAGCCATTCCGGCGGTTGTTTTCACATCCATGACCACGACGCGTAACGATTTCTTGTTTGTTGGCTCGCCCCAGGGTCGAGCCGAAATTCCTATCGCTTATGAAAACATCACTCATACTTACAGCCACAATTGCCTGTTTGGGCTTGGCCGTAGCTTCTACGTTCGCCCAAACCCAGAGCACTACTACCAGCACCACCACTTACGTCCAGGCCACTAAAATCGTCGGCACGAAAGTGAAATCATCGCAGGGGGAAGAAATCGGTACGGTCAAAGACGTGGTGCTTGACCGGAATACCGGCTGCATGGCCTACACTGTTCTATCCACTGGCGGGGCAGAAGCACGTGCTGGTGGCAAAATGGTCGCGGTTCCCTGGGGCGTGTATTCTCCCACGTCGGACATTAGCGAACTCACAGTAACTGTTGATCGGGAGCGCATCTATAACGCGCCGGCATTCGATTATGCTCGGATCGAAGAATACTCGAGGCCCGATTACATCACCAACGTCTATAGCTATTATGGCGTAAGCCCGGGCGCGGCAGTTGGTGTTGGCGTTTCCGGTTCTAGTACAACAACCGGCGCCACCACAACAACAGGCGCGGCAACCAGACCAGGGACGACTTCTTCGCCGGCTGGTGCCAGCTCACCGGCGGTAACTTCTTCGCCTCCCGGAGCCAAATCGCCCCTGCCTGCAACATCGGCTTCGTCGGCCAGATCACCAAGTCCGCACGCCACGGCAGCAACGAGCCCACACCCGACCCGGGGCGGGAGGCCACACGAAACAGTTTCTCCAAGTACTCGCGGCGGAGCAGTCGGTGCTTCTCCAACGGAAGAAAAGCGAGGCACAAGAGGCACGCACGAAGAGACAACTCCACCATCTGGCCGCAACGAGACCGGAGCGCGATCGGAAACTGAGCGAGCTCCATCAGAAGCGGCGAGCCCCGGTGAAAAAGCAGCTGGATCACAGCATCGCCAGAGGGGAAAACGCGAGACCACCAGCCCTTCAGAGAAACCTCCGGGAGGAGAATAACAAATCCAAAGCTTCAGTGTGAATTCAACCCTGATCGCTCTGGATTGAAGCTTCGGCGCGTTCACACACAATCGGTCGCGAATCACGCAGAGGTTTGGCTCTCTACAGCAGCGGTGTCAGCCGGAAGATATTTCACACCGACCAGCCAAGCCAGGCCGGAGAGGAAAATGATTCCTGACACAAACAAAAATGCGACGTGCATGTTGGTGTGACCACCAATGTAGCCCAGAAGCCAAAACGCCTGCACATCGCCGAGTGCGTGGATAACGAGAATGTTTGCTGCAAACGCCGTAGCACGCACTGCAGGGAGTGAAACGTTTGCAAGAGCCGTATTGGAGGGACCCGTGTTCAGAAACAGGAAAAAGATCGCGAAGAACATTGTGATCCACGTCAAGGGAAACGGAATGTAAAGAGTCGCAATAAAAAAAGGACAGGCGATCAGCATGCCGATGCCTGAAACCCAAAAGTAGGAACCAGCGAAACGCGAACGCAGTCTGTCCGCGATAACGCCTCCCAGAAGCGTCGAGACGAGACCTGCGACAACAGTAATCAAACCAAAGATCGTCATTCCCATCTCAGGACTTTGGTTGCGATAACGGAGATACGCTGGCACCCAGAAACCCAAACCGCCCGTTACAAAAGTCGTCAATGTCATGGCGATGCAGTTGATGAGATACGAGCGTGTGTGGAACAAGTTCCGGTAGTCACGAATGCTGCGGCGCGGTGTCTTTTGCACCAGATGATCCACGGCGACTCGCGGATCGCGTTGCCAAAAGCATAACAAACCAAGCAACAATCCTGGCGGCGTGACTAGATAAAATGCCCAGCGCCAGCCTAGATGAGCGCCGACCAGTCCTCCGATTACATAACCGAGGGCGCTGCCCACAGGAATCGCCGCACAAAAAATTGCCATGACCCGGCCGCGTATCTGGATCGGGAAAAGGTCAGATATAATCGTGGGCGCCGCCGGCCCATAACCGCCTTCGCCGATTCCAACAAAGATACGAGTAGCGAACAATATCCCGAACGTCGCGGCCAGACCTGACGCGCCGCTAGCCAGGCTCCACAAAATGACAGCAATGCCAACGATGACCCAACGCGAAATTCGATCGGCGAGCAAGCCGAGAACCGGCGCGCTCAACATGTAAGTAACGAAAAATGCGACGGCGAGCAGACCGGTCTTTGTCATCCGGTTTACGTCATCAGGCGCGAAAAATGTTGCGCGAATATCAGGCTCGAGCGCCGCCAGAATTTGGCGATCGATGTAATTGAAAAGGTTAATGGCCAAAAGTAGAAAGAGAGCGCTCCGCGCGCCGCTCAGCGTTTTCCCTACCGGTTCCATCGCAATTGACGATTGCAGTTTGCCCCACGCCGATTGTAAATCATAAACGATGAGTTCGATGTCACGCGCTGAGCGCGCGCTCTATTTCTTTGGTCGGCTGCTGGTGCGTTGCTTTTACCGGGTCACTGCGCTTGGATTGGAAAACCTTCCACAGGGCGGATTCCTCCTTTTGCCTAACCACATCACCTGGGTTGACGCCCTCGTTCTGCAGCTCGCTTGCTCGCGCCCGATTCGATACGTCATCGACGAGGAACATTATCACAAACCGATTCTGCACCCGATTCTGCGGACGTTGGGTTGTATTCCAATCAATACTCGCAATTCGCGTTCCGCCATTCGCGCTGCAGCGGAGAAAATTGCCGAGGGCGAGATCGTCTGTCTTTTTCCCGAGGGCCAGCTGGAACGCACGGGATCGTTGTTGCGTTTGCAGCGCGGTTATGAATTGATCGCGCGGCACGCCAACGCGCAGGTCGTTCCGGTTTGGCTCGATCAACTTTGGGGATCCATCTTCTCATTCCAGGGCGGAAGATTTTTCACAAAGTTTCCCAAGCGAATCCCCTACCCTGTCACCATCGCCTTCGGCGAGCCGGTTAACGCCGAGGCTGCCAATGTTGCGACCGTTCGCGAAGAATTGCTCAAGCTCGGTGAATCTTGTTTCAGTCGCCGCCCATCATTGGATCGACATCTCGCCGAAGAATGCGTGCGCGGCTTGAAGCGCAGACCGTTTGCCACAGCTGTGATCGACGGAACCGATCACAGCGAACTCAGCCGATCAAAATTGCTCGGCGCGGCAGCAGCATTTAGCCGCTATCTTCGGAAGGAATTTTCCGACAAACGAATCGCCATCGTCTTGCCGGCGAGTAAGGGATCGATGTTGGCGAATTTGGCCGTGACACTGGCAAACAAAGTTCCTGTGGATCTCAATTTCACCATGGGCCGGGCTGCAAACGAATCCTGCTGCCGGCGCGCCAACCTGCGAGTTGCGGTTTCAGCGACACCGTTCATGGAGCGACTCAAAGATTTTCCATGGCCGCAAAAGATTTTGAAGTTGGACGAGCTGCTCCCGCCTATGAAACGCCAAATCATTTTCTGGTGGATAATAGCGCTGCTGGTTCCGGCACGGTTGCTTTTGCGGCTTTTGCAAATTCCCAAAGAAGGCGGGCACGCCGAAGCGGTCTTGCTTTTTACAAGCGGAACGACCGGAGATCCGAAAGGCGTTGTAGTAAGTCACCGCAATGTGGTCGGAAACGTCTCGCAGTTCCGCCAACTGCTCGACGCAAGAAAAACCGATGCCATCCTCGGCTCGCTGCCGTTCTTCCATACGTTTGGATCGACGGTCACACTGTGGTATCCGCTCATCGAGGGTGTGCGCATCGTCACGTTTCCGAATCCATTGGACGCCGCGAAGTGCGCAGCGCTGATCGAACAGTACGGCCTTACGTTCCTGCTCGCGACGCCCACATTCCTGCGGTTGTATTTGCGTAAGGCCGAGCCGGAACAGCTCCGCAGCTTGCGTCTCATTATTGTCGGCGCGGAAAAGCTGCCGCTCGATCTGGCCAGCCATTTTGAGCAACGCTTCCAGAAAAAAGTCTTCGAAGGCTACGGGCTCACTGAGACCGCGCCGGTAGTCAGCGTAAACTTGCCCGAGCCGACACCGAGCGCCGCGCCGACAAGTCGCCTGGGTTCCGTGGGGAGACTTGCACCTGGAATCGCCGCGGAAATACGCGAACCGGAAACAAAGCGGAAGCTCTCACTTTTTGAAACCGGAATGTTGTGGCTGCGCGGCCCAAATATTTTTGAAGGTTACCTGAATGATCCAAAACGAACGGTGGAAGTCCTGCACGATGGCTGGTTGAAAACGGGCGACATCGCCCGGTTCGACGAAGACGGATTTCTCTACATCGAAGGCCGTGTCTCGCGTTTTTCAAAGATCGGCGGCGAAATGGTGCCGCATGAAGCGATCGAACAGAAAATCGTCGATCTACTGGATTTGTCCGGGAGAGACGAACGTCCCATCGCCGTCGTGGGTGTTCAGGACGAGGCCAAAGGCGAAGCGCTCGTGTTGCTCAGCGCCGTCGATATCGATCTTGCGGAGCTGCGCAAGAAACTTCAGGACACAGGAGTTCCGAACTTGTGGATTCCAAAACACATCCAACGCATCGAAGCGATCCCGGTTTTGGCCTCTGGCAAACTCGATTTAAAAAAATGCCAGCAACGCGCAACTGAAAGGTAGCAGGCAACCGCCGGGCGCGCAGATTCTCTTGACGCATCGCACGGACATTTGAGGTTTGCCTGCAATGAAAAATACATTCCTGGCAATTTCGTCGGCCGGTCCTAACCATGATCGATCGAAGGGCACGCGGGAGCAACCGTTCTGGGATGAGCACGCCGCGTTTATCGATCGACTCGTCGATGATGGTTTCATCTTGATGGGCGGCCCGTTGGTCGATGAACGCGAGATGCCGCACGGTGCTCTCTTGATAGTGAATGCCGAAGATGAAAATGAAGTACGAGAGAGACTGAAGAACGATCCCTGGTTCGAGAAAAGCATCCTGAAACTGGAAAGCGTAAAGCGCTGGCGGATCTTTATTGACGCGAGAAAATAAAAATCATCCGCCACTGCTGTTTCGCTCGCACCGCTTTAAAATCATTCGGGATTCTTCGCTTCGCTCAAGATGACATTTGTTTTGAACATCCAAAACACCGCTGTGTCGCGTATCCAAAGTGATGGTGAACTGAAACGAAAGGGGATCATATGAAATTGAAAATAATTGCTATCGCTTGCGTGGCGATCGCGCCGTTCGCGCTAGCACAGACTGGGTCGGGGCCGACCAGTACAGGAGAAAGAGATATCGCTGCCGCGCCGACCGGGGAGATTAGCTACGTCAACGAATTCACGCCCGGCAAATCCATCAAAATCACCAGAGCGAGTGTTGGGACACAACCTGTCGTTTACAGACTCGCACCAAATGCCCGATACGTTAATGAGGCTGGGGCGCCAATCGATCCGAGCGATATTCAACCCGGTACGCGCGTCTGGCTCGCGATCACGGGCACCGGACCAGGTTTCACAGTGGATCGTGTTGCAGTGGTCGCGCCGAAATAAGCCGGCGGTTTGAGGTTTGCGACTGAGGTGAGAGTGGCTTTTCGGCGATCACCTCTCGCTCGCTGGGCCAAAGCTAAGGCGAAGGTGAGTCACTGATCACCGGCCATTTTCTGTTTGTCGATCGCCAGGTAATCGTCACGCGGCGGGCTGAAAGTATCGAGCACGCGCGTTGGTAAAATAGTTTCCACGCCGTGCGGGACATTGCTCGCGAGATAAAAGGAATCGCCCGTCGAAAGCTCGTGCGCCACACCGTCAACAATCAGTCGCATTTTGCCTTCGAGAATGTGAACGAGCTGCTCCTGCGCGTGCGAGTGCGGCGGCATGCGACTTCCGGCCGCTAGTGTGGCCATCATCTGATACATGTTCTTGCCGTGTGCGACCGTCCTCCGCGTGATACCGGGACAAAGTTCAATTGTCGGGTTCTCTCGTTTCATCTCCATAAGTTAACGTGCGTAACTTGATCGCGCTAATATCCGCTTCTTCAAATTAGCACTTATCACCTTGCTACTGGTCGCTCCTCACTGGCAGAATGCCCGCCATGAAAACATTCATTTCATTAACCACTATTCTGTTCGCGACATTGGTCGCGGCTTCCTCATTTGCGCAAAACCCCACAGCACCGCCGCTGACTGCATCCAGTCCGAGTGCGGCCCAACCAGCAGCTGCAACCGGTCAGCCAAATCCGCAGGAGATGATGAAACAGATGATGGAGCTGTCGAAGCTCAATGAGAACCACAAGCTTCTGTCCAGCCTCGACGGCAACTGGAATTTCACCATCAAAATGTGGATGAATCCCGATCCAAACGCGCCGCCGCAGGAATCCAAAGGCACAGGGACCCGCAAGACCATCATGGGCGGCCGTTACGTGATGATGGATGTGACCGGCAAAATGCAGATGCCGGGTGAAGACGGCAAACCGAAAGACATGCAATTCAAAGGCATGGGTCTTGAAGGCTACGACAACGTAAAGAAAAAGTTTGTCGCCTCATGGGTCGACAACATGGGCACTGGAATCCAGTTTTCCGAAGGCACCTACGATCCCGCGACCAAGAGTTTCACCTACACAAGTGAAATGGAGCCCGCGCCCGGAATGAAAATGCTAGTGCGCGAAGTCATAAAGATCGCTGACAACAACCACATGAGCTTGGAATGGTACGAGAATCACGGCGGCCAGGAAAAGAAGACCATGGAGATTAATTACACGCGTACGGGGAAGAAATAGCGAAGCTTCAATTTGATTCTGCGAGAGTCACGCCAGCAATGTCGTGGCTCTTTTGCATTTTATGTAAGATCGACAGCGTCCGAGCGAGCTAACCTGCCGAACTCGACGATAACGAATCACCTGCTACGTTCGGGCCATTCATAAGCCGATATCCGAGACTGCAATCGACCCGCGCTTTCAACATCGCGAACGTCAGCCGGGGCTCGATCTTCTCCGTGCGCTCGCCATCATTGTTGTTGTCATTTATCACGCAGCGCTTTTCGGATTCAAATTGCCCGGCCGTGTTGATCGCTTCGGCTGGATCGGCGTCGATCTTTTTTTCGTGCTCAGCGGTTACTTGATCGGCGGACAACTGCTCGCCCCGCTCGCGCGCGAACAATCGATCAAGCTTGGGCGCTTCTTCGCTCGCCGCGTCTTGCGGATTATGCCGGCTTACTTTGTCATTCTGGCGGTTTACTTTTTGTTGCCGTCGTGGCGCGAGTATCCCGACATGGCGCAGCCGCTCTGGAAATTTCTTTTGTCTGTCCAAAACATTGCGCTTCACGGCGGGACCGCGTTCTCGCACGCATGGTCGCTCGCGGTCGAAGACCAATTCTATCTTTGTTTGCCGTTCATCCTGCTCCTTGTGAATCGCTCGCCGCGCACTGCGCTGACTATTCCATGCGTTATCGTTTTCGGCGGGCTCGCATTGCGCACATTTCTCGCTTGGAAGAATTGGTCGATCGACGGCGGCGTTTCGTTCCGTGCGTTTCAAGCGTGGATCTATTATCCATCCTGGACTCGGCTTGATCCGCTCGTCCTTGGCGTTGCGCTCGCCGCGATCGAAAAATTCCGACCGCACTGGTGGAAACGATTGACGAATTTTGCGATCTGGCTCTGGCTGCCTGCTCTGGCGCTGATCGGTTATGGCTTATATCTAGGCGAAGGCGACAATCTCACCATCGCCGCCTGCGTCTGGCAATTTCCGCTCGTCGCACTCGGCATGGCTGGGCTCCTCATCTGCGCGCAAAGTCCGCGGTTGATTTTTCGACGGATAAAAATTCCAGGCGCAGCGTTCGTCGCCAGCATCGCTTACAGCGCGTACCTGATACAGAAAATTATTATCCACGCGGTCGATCAGTTTTGTTCATCTCACAACATCCAGCTCACATCTGCGATCGCTCTGCTCGGCGTGGAACTCTGCGTTTACGCCACGGCAACTCTCCTTTTTTTGTTGGTCGAACGACCTTTCTTACAACTTCGCAAACGCCTGGCGCCGCGAAGCCTAGCCAGAAATCGGTATCGATCGTGCGACGCGTCGCAAATCCTCGAGCAGGATTTCCATATCGCCTAAAGTGGTCCGGTAGTTCAGCACGCACCCGCGCAAGGCAAACCGACCGGCCAGCGCGGCATTGGAAAGATACGAACTGCCATCTCGTTGCAGAGCGACTAGCAGGCGTTCATTGAACGCATCGATTGCTTCGGGCGATTTGTTTTTCAACTGCGCTGGCACATGACGAAAGCAAAAGATCGATAGCTCGACCGGCGCGACCATCTCGAAGTCATCGCTGGCTCGCACCATCGACTCGAGGTAGCGGGCACACGCGAGATTGTTTTCAATCGCCTCGCTCAAACAATCGAGCCCCACCCCTTTTAACAACATCCACACTTTAAGCGCCCGGAAGCGCCGCGACAGCTCCGGCCCGTAATCCCAGCATACAAAAGCTTCGTCTTCCTCTTCACCAAACATCCGAGTGTATTCCGCCTCATGAGCAAACGCGGCCCGGGCAATCTCCGGATCGCGGTAAATCACGCAGCCAACGTCCACTGGTAGATAAAGCCATTTGTGAGGATCCAGCGCGATCGAATCCGCCTGCTCCATGCCCGCGAACAATTTTCTCGCCGATCTCGCGAGAACGGCGAATGCTCCATAGCTTCCATCCACGTGCATCCAAAGCTGGAAGCGATCCGCAACCTCTCGAATAGCCGTTAACGGATCGATCGCGCCCGTGTTCACAGTTCCGGCATTCGCAACCACGCAGAACGGAATGCGGCCCGCCTCAATGTCGGCACTGATTTTTGCAATGAGATCGTCCGTCCGAATCCTGAAGCGCTCGTCCACGGCGATGTAGCACACATTGTCTCTTTCTTTTCTGCCGGGCCATCGCGATCCCGATGAGGTTAGCCATTGATCCACCGCTGACGAAGAGCCCACCAGCTCCGGTGTTGACTCCAAGAATTTGCCGGATCCAATCGACCGTCAGGCGTTCGAGTTCCACCGGTGCCGGCGCCGAGCGCCAGATCGTGAGATTGGCGTTCAACGTCGAAGCGAGCAGGTCCGCGAGCGCCGCGATCGGAATTCCAGGCGATTGCACGTAGCCAAACATCCGCGGATGCGCATTTTGCCGGCTAAACGGAACGATCGTGTCGCAAAAAACTTTCAGAAGCGAATCAAAATCGGTTCCCTCGATTGGAAGAGTGGCGTCAAGTCCGCTTCGAATTTCGTGTGAAGACGTATGGCGATACACGGGGCGAGCGCGAAGGTCGCCCAGATAATCGGTCATGAATTGAATGACGGAATTACCCCAGTCGCGTATTTCGTCGGCGGACGGATCGAGCATGTCCATGTAGTATGCGTCGCGGGAATGCCATTGTCAGCCTTCGCATCGTATCGCTGATCGCTGCTCGCGTCAGGAAAAACCAAGATTCACACAAAGAATGGACGCCGAACTTGCGAGCTACTCACCAAGCTGTGCCTGAGCAGGATCTTCTTCTTTATGTCGCCAGGGAGAAATCCGTGTAAACAAATCGCGGGTAACTCCTGCAATGTCTTCGACTTTGGATACGCCGCTGTCGCGCGCCGCTTCCCAAATCTTCCTTACGACCAGTGCGCCGTTTTCTCGCACGATCCGGCCCAGATGATGCACCGCGGCTGCCGTAGCTGATTTGCGAATAGCGTCCCGCGAGCAACGCGAGGTGAGCGCGCAGTATCGTCGCGCAACTTCACCAACTCTCAGCGTCAGAAACGCGTTGGCGGCGCCATTTGAGATAGACCTCACCAGAAGTGCTGAAATGCCGCTGAGCCCCGGGATTCCGCCTTTGATGGCGGGCACAACGGAAGTGGCGAGTGGCGCGATCATTTCACTGAGATCGAGCGATTCGAGCCCGCTGGCGATCAGTGCCGTCCCGGCCACGTTCGCATAGAGCCGGATCAATTCACGCGGCGACGGGCGCTGCACGTAAATGCGCGCGACCCGGTTCACCATTTGAATTTGCGTGAACAAGACCACCAGGCCGTCGAGCCGCCCGTTTTGCATCAGTGCCGTGCTCAGGAAAACCGTGCTCGCTGTTCGGCGCACAACCTTGTCCGCTTCGTTCGACAAGTGGCCAACCGCCTCTTCGATCTCCTCGGGCGTCGCAAGCGGCAAATCCCACGTGCGCGGATTAACCGCCAGCCGTATGCGTAACGCTTGCAGATATGCGTCGTGCTTCGGTCCCGACGTTTCCGCGGGCGGAATGAGCGCCCCCGGCAACCGCGCGTAGGTGATCACGCAGTAAAGCGCAAAAAATCCCGATGCGAGAAAAAAGCTCCAGAACACAATCGTGCCTGCGATCGGATGAATTCTGTCAGCCAACGAGATCAGACTCGTCACTCCGGCGACAATCAGCGATAGAACGCACACCGTAGTTAGCACGACCAGGAGGATGATGATCCTCCGCGCACCTGAGTTCTCGGCAGCAGATTTCATATCGTTCTGGTTAGTTTCGCTCCGTGTCGTTCTTGTTCAATTAAGTTGTTGAGGCGCTTCATACCGTGCTGTAGCGGAGGCGTGTCGCCTGCAAACTTGGCCTTACTTCGTTGCAAACGGCGGCGGCTTCATTTTCTCGACACAGCTCACATCGAGATTTTTTGCATCGCCTTTGTCCAGGAATTCAATCGCAATTCGATCAATGCACCCAGGATCCGCCAGGCCGTCAACACCGTGCCCGGCTTCGGGAACAATCACATGTCTGCTTTTCGGCAAATGCCTGGCGACCTCTTCGCCGTACTTTGGCGGCGTGATCGGGTCCATGTTGCCGGAAAAAATCAGCACCGGCGCGGTTGAGCGCACAGGCTCGAGAAAGTTGCTGGGAATTTCACCGCGCGGCCACATGCTGCAGGCGCGCGTTTGCTGGAACACGCGATAATCGCCGAACGGATTTCCGGCAGCCAGCTTCGCCGCTTCCGCCGGATCGATGAATGGGACATCTTCCGCGCACGTGACTGACAAATACATTCCGTCCGCGACGAAATCAGGAATCGACGGGGCGATCGCCTCCTTCAGAAATGGCGCGAAATCGCCGCCTGCCGCATGATGAACGATCAACGGAATTCGCGCCGCCTTATCACGTTCGTACATCCATGTCCTTATCTTCTCCCCAAAAACACCTGGCTGAATTTCGACTGTCGTCGACGCGGATTTGTTGGGCGGAGAATATTCCACGCGCGCAGGCTGTTTCTCCAACTGTGCCAGCGCGTTCTTCCAATCATCGCGGATCTGGGGGAAAGCCGCGTGACACGCGGCGTCCTGTTCGCATTCGCCCAACAGCAGGTCCGCTGCACGTGCTCCGGCCTCGGAATGGTGTAACGGCATTTTCAAATCCGTTGGTGCGACACACGCCAAGATCGCGCTGCGCACGTGCTCCGGATGCTGCCGCAAATAAACAAGCGCCGCACGCGTTCCATACGACAATCCAAACAGATTGATTCTGTCATAACCGAGCCATGCTCGCACATCGTCCAGATCATCCATCGCAATTGAAGTAGTGTATTGCGTCAGATCCGCGCGCTGCTCGAGCGCGTGACGCATTGCTCTGACGTACTCGACTGGATACATCTCGCTCATGTAATACTGCGGTGTTTTCTCCCGCGGAATTGCGAGGCGATTTGATTTGCCGGTGCCGCGCTGGTCAACGCACACCACATCGTGCCGGCGGCGATACTCTTTGCCCGGCCCGGCGTAGAAGCCCGCTCCCTGTGCGGACGACGCGCCCGGACCGCCCGCCAGATCGAATAGCGGCTCCGCTTTCGTCTTTTGATCGAACGCCGGGAGAACCACGATGTTTAGATCGATAGTTCGACCAGTCCGCGTCTGGCGGTTTTCAAACACCGTTAGTTTACCGCAGAGCAATTCCTCGTTCACCCCTTCTACTCGACACGGCTTCAACTTTGACGAGCCGCCGGCCGGACGCTGTTTTGCGCAGGCGCTCGCGTCGAGCAAAAGGAGCGCAGCCCCGCCGGCGATCAGCGAGGCAGAACAAACGCAGCGAAGTCCGCGCACCCGCCATTTTATTGCGTAACCGGTAGGCCGCATAAACTCTGCCTTCTTAATTGAAACTTGCTCGCTTCCCGCACTCGCTCGCCGCTACCCTCGCAGCTTTACCTTCGACGTCTCTCGTCCCGTTCGCTCCATTCTTACTTCTACCTTCTTACTTGTCGGTTTAGATCCAACGGCGCACGTCGTGTTTATACTGCAGATAAGCCTCACCGAATTTCGCGGTGAGATATTTCTCTTCGCGAAGGACTACACCGTAATGAAGGATCAACGCGAGCGGGACGACGAAGAGCAACGTAATCCAGTCGTTAAGGAAAAGGCCCAGCGCGATCTGCACCAGACAAAGCGCCAGATACATCGGGTTCCGGGTGAAGCGAAACGGTCCGTCGCGCACAATCGTTAGCGCAGGCTCGGCAGGGTGAACGTTTGTTCCAGCCGTTTTCATTGTTCCCAACGCCCACAGCGCCAGCGTCGGCGCTAAACTGATAAGGACAATCCCGCAGACGAGACAGATGCCATATCTCATGATCGGCACCCGTATGGACAGATGCACCAGAACGCTGATCACCGCGTTCACCAGCCAGATGAGAGGTGGAAAAGCGATGACTCTGGGATTATCTGGTGGTTGATCCGTGTTCAATGCTCGACAATTTAGGCAAATGCGTCATGCGTGCTTCGCGTTTTTGGCCATCGCGATTTTGCTTCTTTCTCACGGAGCCCATGCTGAAGTAAAACCGATGATGAAAGCAGTCGTGGCGCATGAGTATGGCCCGCCTGACGTGCTGAAATTTGAAGAGGTACCCCGGCCTGAGCCGCAAGACGATGAAGCGCTCGTGCGCGTAATCACGAGCAGTGTTAATCCGGCCGACCCGCTCACGCTCAGCGGTAAATACGCGAAGGAATTCGGCACGCATTTGCCGCTGATCCCCGGTTATGACATCGCCGGCATCGTAGAAAAAACCGGCGCAAACATCAGTAAACTCAAAGTGGGCGATGCGGTTTACGGTTATCCAACGTTCGGTGGCGGCTGGGCAGATTACGTCACGGTCAAGGAATGGGAAGTAGCGGCGAAACCAAAGTCTTTGAACTTTGTCGAAGCTGCGGCGGTGCCGATGGGCGCTTTGACTGCGTGGCAGTCACTGGTGGACATCGCAAAGCTGCAACCGGGACAAACCATTCTCATTCACGGCGGCTCAGGCGGAGTTGGCAGCTTCGCAATCCAAATCGCGAAAGCACGCGGTGCACACGTCATCGCGACTGCCTCGACGGCAAACCAAGACCTTCTCAAGCAGCTCGGCGCGGATGTCGCAGTCGATTACACAAAGACCAAATTCGAAGACGTTGCGAAGGATGTGGACGCCGTGCTCGATCCGGTGGGAAAAGAAACGCTCGCCCGTTCTTATGGCGTAGTTAAGAAAGGCGGCATTGTCATGTGCTTGGTCGCGCTCCCCGATCGGGCCGAGCTCCAGAAACGCGGCATTCACGGAGCAGCGATCTCGGCTCATCCGGATACAGCAGACCTTACGCAGATCGCGCGCCTGATCGACGCGGGAAAGATCAAGCCAATCGTGACGCAGGTTTTGCCTCTAAGCGAAGCCATTGCGGCGCAACAACAGGCCGCGACCCATCATACGCGCGGGAAAGTCGTGCTTCGAATTGCAGATGAGCCGAAAGGCTGATTCAGATTCGTTTCTCCCGCATTCCTGCGACGGCCAGGCTTTCAACCCGGGTCGTGGACTCGCCGTGGAAAGAACCCAGACAAAAATAATCTGCGTAATCTGTAGAGGATTGAATCTGGAAACCACGATCGAGGAAAGGGATTTCCGAGATAGAAGGTAAAGTCGCGCAGGCAGCGGCGACAGAGTGTGGGAAAGGATGGAGTTTCAATCCACGAAGATTTGCCGGTGTTCCTGATCCAATTCTTTGGCTGGCGTCTGACGCAGACGCCCTACAACTGCTCGTCACTGTTCAACTTGTTGAGCGCCTGATCCCTACGGGCGGGTGGCCCCGGTCGCTATTTTGCGGATCAGTGCTATAATCTTAAATGTCTAAACGATCTGCTATGTCTTTCACGCGTCGCGGGCCGGACCACATTACCGAAGAGTTGATCGCTGTGCTTTCGTCGAAGGCCTCTTTCGAATTCAAGCCATTGTTCGAAATCATGCTCCTCAATCTGCGGGAGCGAAATGCAGCCAGTGGCGGCGAAGAGATGCTGCGTTTGCGCGCATATGAAAAGCTTCAGGGCCTTGTCCACAGGGGCGCAGTCAACCGAACAATCACAGGGACCACGAAGAAATACAAAGGCGTTGCCACACGAATTGCCGCGCTGCGCACTGAGATAAAAGCTATACGCGCCGCGTGCGACCAGCGCGCTCGCGCCAAGGCCGCCGCGGCCTGACTGATCGGGCCGGTCAGCTGGTTTACATCAATCGCGACAAAGAGGTGGTCGTCGTGTGGTTCGGCACGAACCAAGACGCCAATCCAAAACTCGAGCCCATCCCTGCCGCATCATCGCGAACACATTCTTCTGATCAGGCCCCCTCTGTGTGACACGGATTAAGGGAATGAATTAGGAATGCAGCAATTGTAGGGCGTCTGTGTCAGACGCCAACCGATGCGGACGCTTCGATGAGCGCAAACGCACTGGCAATTTCGAATTCTCTATAAGGCTGCGCTGAAATTCTCTCCGGCAGCGATAACAAGTGAATACGACGGCAATACTGCTTTTGGTGCTCATCGTGGTCGTGATCGCGGTGGGTGCAGTTCTCTTCTGGCAACGGCGGCGTTCAGTGGCATTGCAAAAGAAGTTCGGACCTGAATATCAGCACGCGGTCGGCCAGTTTGGTGGCGAACGCAAAGCGGAGGCGGAGCTGGCCGCGCGCGAGAAACGAGTGCGCAGCCTGGACATTCGCCCGCTTACCCCACAGGAGCAGGCGCGTTTCAGCGACTCTTGGAAAAAAGCGCAGGCACGCTTCGTGGATGAGCCGTCGCAAGCCGCCGCTGACGCGGATGTTTTGGTAAAGGAGCTCATGCGGGCGCGTGGTTATCCAGTCGGCGATTTCGAGCAGCGCGCGGCAGACATTTCAGTGGATCACCCAGATGTGGTGAGCAATTACCGGGCAGCACGCGAGATCGCGCTGCGCAACAACGCGGGAAAGGCGACAACAGAAGATATCCGGCAGGCGATGGTCCACTATCGCTCGCTATTTGAAGAATTACTGGAGACAGCGCAACCAGCAACACACAGGGAGGCAGTGGCATAAAGATGGAAACGAAAACTGATCAACCGGCAATGCAAATTACCGACAGCGAAAGGCGCAGTGATCGCCCAACTTCCACGAAGGAAGTGGCAAGAGACCTGGAAAAACGCAAGGGAACAACAGGAAAACCCGACATCGATAAGGCGACGCCGTTGTTTCCAGAAAATGAATCCGCGAATTTTCGCAATCGCTGGACAGAAATCCAGGGGGCTTTCGTCGACGAGCCCCGTCGCGCGGTTGAGCAGGCCGACGGACTCGTCGCTGAGGTAATCAAACGGCTGGCCAGCAGTTTTGCCGATGAACGTTCGAAGCTCGAAGGCCAGTGGGGTCGCGGTGACAACGTCTCGACGGAAGATTTGCGTGTCGCGCTGCAACGGTATCGCGCGTTCTTCGACCGGCTGTTAAGTGTGTAAATGGAATGAGGAAAGGAAGCTCGCAATGATAAAAGGACGTCAATTAGTCGGACGCGCTGTGATCGACATGGAAGCCGCGGAGCGCCTCGGCAAAATCAAGGAAATTATTGTCCAGCGTGACGGCGAGCGCGTCGCTGGATTCGTCGCGGTGCATGGTGAAACCATTGTTGGCACTGGGGGAACGCGCCGCATGATTCCCGCTTCCGCTCTGCATTCGATTGGCCCGGACGCGATCACAGTGCGCGGATCGGCGATGAAACAGCGACCGGCTGATCTCGATAATCTGCCGCGCATGTCCGACGTGGTTGGTCGCAAAATGGTGACGCGCGGCGGTCGACTACTTGGCTCGATCGACGATGTGCTCATCAACGGCGCGGATGGCACAATTATCGGGTTCGCGGTCGGCGACGCCGTCCGCAACAAGCTCGAAAATTTTTTCAATCCACAGCGTTCCCGAATCCACGGTTACGTGCGCGCCGATGCCGATCTGCAGGTAGGCAATGAGCTAATCGTAGTGCCGGACGACGCGCTCATTGAAGAAGACCCGGGCGCGCAGGGAGGAGATCATAAACCGGTCACACAAAAAACCGACGAACCCGAATCCCGCAACTGGGGCGAAACCGTGCCAGCCGAATCTTCGCGATCCACTATTTGGAAGCGGCGAACAGACGCGGCAAAGCGCGATGCATGGCACACGCCCGCCGAGGTTCGCACTGAATCTGCGACCGCGCCCGAAGTTGAGGACAACCGCGACGGTACGCCGACGGAGCTTCGTCTTCGATCTGAAATTGCGCGACCCGTGCAGAATACAGGCACCGCCGCGCCTGCCGAACCCGCGCCCGACGCTTCACCGTCGAATTAATTGGGGTCACAGGCTGCTAGGGAAGCACGAACTTAGGGCGCCTTTGTGAGACGCCGGCGCAAAAATTGCTGTAGCGTCCGCTGTCTCGAGCGGTGACTGGGGAGCATAGGTCGCTGGCCTGTCGTGTTTGGTGGCTCGCCAAACACTCTTCTGTGAATCAAATCGCATCTATCGTAAGCCGCTTACGATGGATAAAATCCCCTGTCCGGGTGAGCACATACGCCTCACATACTGGTTCCGG
>QHMS01000008.1 GCA_003217895.1 Verrucomicrobiota bacterium | reverse complement strand
AGCACCGGGAGGATCGCCGGCGGCGTCTCCGGCTTCGCCTGCGCCAAACGCTGCGACGAGTCCTGCTCCAGTTGCTCCTCCTGCGGCGGCATCACCGGCAGCGGGAGCAATAGCAAATGCGAGTCCTGCTGCTTCACCAAGCCCGGCAGCTGGTGCGCCATGGCCGGTTCAAACCGCTGGCGAGCCACCGATGTACTCCGCGGCGTGGCATCATGTGCATCTTTATTCGCCGCGCAGCATCAACATCGATTCGAACATGCCGTCCTATCGTTTCCTTTATGAAAGGCGCCGTATCCGTGACGCGCGTTCGGAGGACGCGCTGCAGCTAACCGGTTCAGACGCGCCGCCGGAAGGCTGGGAGGTTGTGCCCAGTTTCGATGCGAAATGTCTGGTCGCTTATTTGATGGCTCTTAATCAATCGCATCCGGTGAACGAAGTGAGATCAGTCGGAGGCGCGCCGGCAGCGCCCGCGCCAGCAGCCGGATCGCCAGCACCGGCGTCACCAGCTCCTGCAAAATGACAATGCAATGAACGAAGAACCAAAATCGCCAGCGCGCATCGGCCAGGGAATGGATTATGGCGAGCAGGCCGACGTCCAACAGGTGCACGCTGCCGTTCAACGCGAAAAACGCGAACCGCGCGTCGGCGCCGAGCCGCTTTCGATTTGGCTTGTCGCGATCTACGGACTGGCAGTCTTCTTTGGCGGCGCATATCTCGGTCGTTACTCTGGAAACTTCACCAGCGGCGGGCTTGACCCGATGGGCGCACCGCCTCCGGCGAAAAAAGCAGCCGGCGGCGGGCCTGCCGAACAAGCTGCCGAATTATCGCCCCGCGATCGCGGCAAAAAGATTTTCGCCGCCAATTGTCAGACGTGCCATCAAGCCACCGGCCAGGGTGTGCCCGGTCAATATCCGCCACTGGCAGGTTCGGAATTTACGAACGGCGGCTCGCGACGCATGGGCATGATTGTGCTCAAAGGCTTGCAAGGCCCTGTGAAAGTTAAAGGCCAACAGTATGGTAGCGCAGTCATGCAACCGTGGGACAAAACCTTGACCGACCAAAAAATTGCCGACGTCATGACCTACGAGCGGAGTGACTGGGGCAACGGCGCCAGCCCAGTCACAGCTGAACAAATCGCAGCATTACGGAAAGAACTTGCCAGCCATCCCGAATCTTTCACCGAACACGACATTCTCGCCGCTCCTGACGCAGATCTTCCCGGCGGTGCCGCTGCAGGAGGCGCTGCACCAAAACCGGGCGAAGCCGCAAAGCCCGCGGAACCACCTAAACCGCAAGGCTAGAGTGCGGCGGCGCCCAAGGAGCTCGGGGTTTTGTTATGAAATGCAAACTTGCGTTTTATTTTTCGATATTTATGAGCGGCATGTACGCGAATGCGCAGCCGAAACCAACGGCAACGTTGATCATCACCAATGCTGCCGTTTACACAGTAGATAAACAGCATCCCACGGCCGAAGCAGTAGCTATTATCGGCGATCGCATAGTCGCTGTCGGCTCAAGCGCCGAGATCGATGTGTGGCACGGTCCGGAAACGAAAGTGATCGATGTCGGACGCAAACTGGTGTTGCCTGGCTTCAACGACGCGCACGTGCATTTCATTCAAGGCGGAGCGCAGCTCGATCAAGTTCAGCTTACCGATGCTGCGAGCCCGGAGGAATTTGCGAAGCGCATTGCGGCCCAAGCGAAAAAGACGCCGAAGGGCGAATGGATTTTAGGCGGTCGCTGGGACGAAACCAAATGGCCCAAGCAAGAGCTGCCGACTAAAGAGCTCGTGGACGGAGTGACGGGAAGCGCTCCAATTTTCGTTGAGCGTTACGACGGTCACGAGGCACTCGCTAACTCGGCCGCGATGAAACTCGCCGGCGTTGACGCCAAAACCAAAGACGTTCCCGGTGGAGTAATCGTGCGCAATGCGAGCGGAAATCCCACTGGCATTTTCAAGGACGCAGCGGAGGAACTGATTTACAAGGCGATTCCACCGATATCACACGAGCAGCGGGTACGCGTTGCTCGCAGGGCGCTGGAACACGCAGCATCGCTGGGCGTCACGAGTGTTCAGCACATGAATCCTGAGTTTGCTGACGTGGCTGCCTATTCCGAGCTGGCAGAAAAAGGCGAGCTTACTACACGCATTTACGCAGTCCCGATGGAGACGGACTGGCGAGACCAGGCGAAGGTTGGCATTCGTCACGCGTGGGGCTCGAGTTCTCTGCGACTCGGCGCGGTGAAAGGCTATGCCGATGGGTCGTTAGGCTCGCGAACAGCGTACATGTTTGAGCCGTTTGCCGATGATCCGGGAAACCGCGGCCTGTTGAGCGACGAAATGCATCCGCCCAGCGCCATGCGCGAGCGGTTAATGGGGGCCGACGCCGCAGGGTTGCAGATTCGCGTACATGCGATCGGCGACCGTGCGATCTCCATGATGCTCGATATTTTCGGCGATATTGAAAAAGAGCACGGCTATCACGACCAGCGTTTTGCCATCGAACACGCGCAGCACATGGCGCAGAAAGATTTCGAGCGTTTCGCAAGACTGCATGTCATTGCGTCGATGCAGCCGTATCACGCGATCGATGACGGCCGCTGGGCGGAAAAACGCCTCGGTCACGATCGCGCACGATACAGCTATTCGTGGCGCAGCTTCCTCGACCACGGCGTGACGCTCGCCTTCGGAACCGATTGGCCTGTGGCTCCGCTCGACCCGCTGCAGGGACTTTACGCCGCAGTCACCCGCGCCACGCTGGATGGCAAGAATCCCGATGGATGGATTCCAGAGGAAAAGATCACCCTGCCAGAGGCGGTGGAAGCCTACACCATGGGCGCGGCATTCGCGGAATTTCAGGAAAAGGACAAAGGCTCAATCACACCAGGTAAACTGGCTGACATGGTCATTCTAAGTGACAACATTTTTAGCACGAAACCGGAAGCGATTCGCAATGCAAAAGTGGAAACAACGATCGTAGGCGGGAAAGTCTTGTACGGAGCGGCACGCAATCGGTAACGCCGGGATTACATTGAGAACTCTCTCCGATCCTATGACGCCGTCGCACTTGCAGGGATGAAACTCTCCGGTTCGTCGAATCGAAGCCTTTTCCGCAATTCGTGCCTAAGCAGCAAAAGATTCACGCACATCTGAAGAACGATCGACCCCACCGACAGATACCAGATGTGCCGAATCTCAAAGCCGGGCGTCCGCGAGATGAGCAACGCCGGTAGAGCGAACAGAATTAGCCGTGTCATCGAGCTAAACAGAGGCGGCAGCGTGTTGCCGATTCCCTGAAAAATGCTCGACGTCACAAAAACAATTCCCGCCGAAATGAAATTCAACGAAACGATCCGCAGGTATTCGCCGCCGAAAGCGATCACTTTTGGGTCGCGTGAGAAAATGCGAATCAACGTCGCCGGCGCCAGGAACGCGAGCAACGTGAGCATCAACATCATCAGTGACGCGATGCCAATCGCCGAATAGACGGAATGACGGACCCGGTCTGCCTGACGGCCACCGAAGTTCTGCCCAACAACAGGCGACACGGCAAAGCTGAGCGCCACGACCGGTAGAAAAAGCGCCTGCATCACCCGCGCGCCGACTCCAAAACCCGCCTGAGCCGCCGGTCCAAAGCCGCGGATGATCGCGTAAACGAGCATGATGTAAACGAAGAGCAGCAAAAACTCTGCGCCGGCCGGCACACCGATCCGCAGCATTCCTCCCCAAATCTCTGTGCGCGGGCGAAAAAGCGGAAAACGAAAACGCAGGTAATGATATTTCCTTTCGAAATAAATTACGATCAGCACGTCCGCGACGAGAATTGAAATAAATGTGGCAAGCGCCGCGCCGGTTACTCCCAATCTGGGCCAGGGGCCAATTCCAAAAATCAGTAACGGCGCCAGCACGATGTTGAGCAGGACGCTGAACACTTGAAGTCCCACGGTCGGTTTAATGATTCCGGTGGCACGCAGCGCCGACCCCAGAGCTACCAAAGGAAACTGCAGTAAAAGTCCGGGAAGAAACCAGAGCAGGTAAGCTTTCGCCAGGGTGGCCGTCTCTGTATCCGCGCTCAGCCAGTCACAATAAGCCGGGCGCACGATGAATCCGACAACGCCCAGAGCCAGCGCAATCAAGATCGACATGACGAACGATTGATTGAATACCAGCTCGGCCTGCGTCTGGTCCTTTCTTCCGGCTGCCTGCGAAATCAACGTTGTGGTTCCCACGCCGAGCATTTGAGTAAGCGCCAGCACAACCATCGTGATGTTCCCCGCCACGCCGACCGCCGCGATTGCTTCCTTCCCGAGACGTCCCACCCAGTAGAGATCGGCCAACAAATAAAGCGTCTGCACCACCATGCTCATGGCCAGAAACGCCGACATGTGCAGCAAATGCCTCGTGACTGAACCCGTCGTTAAATCCTTCATGAATCAGCTACGTATTAAGCCGGCGGTGACCCGCTTTCGCCAGGCCTCCCTATGCAAGATGACAATGACCAACCAAATGACGAACGCGAATAGACCACCGGGAAGCGTAACAAGCATTAACCAACCTAAAACCCCGAGAGTATAAAGAAGGTGTCCATAATCCTGTCCGTTGATGATACAGGGGTGCACCGAGCCTTCATCTACTTTGCATCCGTTTGCATTGGCGATTAAACCACACGCCACGACCGATCCCATGGGCGCCAGCGCAACGAGAATGATCAGCGCCAGAACGGTCCAGTAAAGAATCCACGGGAATCGCTTCCGAACCGGTAAGGGCGGCGGATTCATGACAGCAAGTTTAGAGTTTAACAACGTCGAACGTCCAACATCCGACTGCCAATCAAAAGGGCATTTATTGTCGTTAAGGAACTGCCGCTCGAAAGATTCTGGCAAAAAGAAGATGCGTCGGCAGATAAACAACCAGCGGGAACAACACCATTAAAAGAATGACAAACAGCGGCGCTGGCAAGATCCTCTGCGGATTTTGGCCGAAACCATAAACCCAGTTCACGTTCTCATGCGGATTGCCTAGCAGATAAGAGAGCGGTAGGACCACCAGCGCCACAACTGTCTGCCAGACAAAAGCGCGCTGATCGTAACCTAGCCGGTGAAGTGTCCAGAGAAGTAACAGCGGCAGGACAATGTGGAAACATGACAGCCCGCGGATGAACAGCGGGATCTTGGGATCGAACATATATGCGCTCAAACCGATCAATGATTTGCCAGTCGAGACTCGAAAAAAGAAATCGATATTCCAGAGCGCTTCAAAGAACACGACTGAGACGGCCATGATGCTAACAAGCAGCGCATTCTCCAGCCAAAGCGCGGGCACGAGTGCGAGCAAAGCGATATCTGAGAACCAAAGGAAATTCGCCGGGCCGTACTGCCGCCAATATATCGGCGTGAGCGCACAAACGAAAAGCGTGTAAATGATTTTCAGGCCGAGAGGAATCACGGCTTTAATTGTAGGGCGTCCGCCGCGGCCGACGCCACCTTTTTCTGCAAATTTCAGATGCGCTCTCCCGGTACATAAAACGCGCCGCGTAGAGCAAACATGCTCTTTTACGCGGCGCGCGTTAATCCGATTGCGAGTCCCCGATCAGGTCTGCGTCTTACCTTTTTCCCCTTTCGTACACTGGGTCTTGAACTTCGTGTACTGCTCCTGGGTCAGGACGGACTTCGCCGTTTCCATGTATTTGGCCTCGCTCGCGTCTGAGCAACCCGCCTTCTGATGCTCCGCCATGGCTGTATCCATCTTTGTCTTCTGATCAGGTGTCAGATTTAAGCTCGCCAATGAAATTTGGCACGCTGCCTTCGCTTGGTTCCCGACTTGCTTTGTGCAGTTGCCATGTTCGCCTGCGAACATCGTGCCTGCCGCAAAGAGTCCCGCCGTTACTAACGCAATGAGTTTGGTCATAGTGGGAAGGTTAGACATCGCTACTGGGATTTTCATTCAAAATCCTTGAACGCGATCGCTATAGTGCCGATCTGTCTAGCGCCAAGGGCGCATCATTCATCGCTAGCCTGGGGCAACGCCCAGGGAAGATGGCAGATTCAAATTCTCAGCGCTGAAGGCGCGACTCATCAGCGCGTTGAGTCGCGCTTTCAGCGCTCGTTCGCTGTGCAACCTGAAGTCCTGGGGCGTTGCCCCAGGTTCGCCACGGCGAATCCGTCCTGTGGCGGACTGTGATGAGTCGACGCTTTCAGCGCTGAGCAGATACGTGACCGCCGATCTTCCATAGCGTGGTCTACGTCCGCAGATTAGATGTGCTCCGAACTTTCTTTGCAGCGCGAGAGCACCAAGTTAACGCAAGCACTATGAGCTACCAGCCGCCGACAGTGAACTTGCCCGTTCCCGCGGAGAAAATCGACGGACAGACCATCACGTTCAGACCGGTGAGAGATGGAATAGACTCGGAGGTATCCGGCGTAAGCCAGGTGGTCGAACGCGCCAACGGATTTAGCGTCAACGCCTCGTACGTCGCCGGACAGGATCCACCGCAATCTCATATTTATTGGTTCGATCAATCTGAGATCGATGCCATCGCCAGGTCGCTGATGAAAGAAAAACGGCGCATCCTGATCGTTGATGACGATCGGGAAAGCACGCATCTGGTCAAAATCCTTCTCGAAAAAGCCGGCCACTATTTGGTGCTCGAGGAGAACGACGCCAGCAAGGCTCATCAAAGTGCCGGGAATTTTCGACCGGACGTGATTTTGCTGGACATCATGATGCCACAGAAAGACGGCGCCGAAGTAGCGGCACAAATCGAGGCCGATCCCGAATTGTGCAGCACGCCAATCATCTTTCTCACCGCGCTGGTCACAATGCCTGAGGCAAAGCACGGTCTCCGCATCGAGGGACACCGATCTCTAGCCAAGCCGATCGATATTCCACAGTTGATCAACCAGATTGAAGAGAGCCTGCTCCACGCGCCGTAGCCGTTGTGGCTGACTGCCGCAATTGAATCCCGCATAGTTGTTGTCCGGCGGAACTGTAGCGGCCGTCTGTGACCGCCGACTTGCTGCGGACGCTGTAGCCACGGCAGAGCCTGCCCGCCGCGGCGGGTGCGCCGTCAACGATGGCCAGCCGAACAAACGTCCCACAGGAACGTGGCTACATTTACGAGATGCACTCTCTCACGGATTTCTCAATCTCACTGACCACCCGATCGAGCTCGTCGATGAGATCGGCGTGATCGCCGTGCTGACGAAACGCGGTGACAAGCGTCCGGTAATACCAGAGGGTTCCATCCTTTTTCCCCGCAAAGCGATTGAACACTTCCAGACCATGCCTTCGCAGTTCAGCCAGGATCGCGCGCGTGTTATGCAGTTTGTCGGAAGCCGATACCAACCGTGTCGAAGAATCGGAGTCCTTGAGATGCTCGATATAACTTCGTTTTCGTTCCAACCACGGCGGCTTTGGCGTTTCATAAGTGTCGGTGCAACCATCAACGATCCTCGCGACATCATCGCCAAATTTTTCCCGGATATCGCGCAATCGTTCCGCGCCACCGCAATCTTCCACCGTATCGTGAAGAAGGGCAGCGATTGCTTCGGTTTCATTCGCGCCGTACTCAAGCACGATCGCAGTGACGCCAAGAATATGCGCGACGAACGGAATCCCGGTTTTCTTGCGCATCTGATTCACATGCACGCGAGTTGCATAAATCAGCGCCTCCTCAAACTTTTCCGATAGTTTCATTAATTCCTGATTTCAGCTGTAGCCACGGCGCTGTGCGCCGTCAAAGATCGCCAGCCCAAATATTCGAACGTCCCACAGGGGCATGGCTACAACCGTCTTTCTTGTCTGCGCACAATCAATCTGTGGAAACTGTCGATGATTTCTGCGTCTTGACGGACGCGGGCAATTTCTGATTCAATAAAGTTGAAACGCGATCCGATGTACGGCGGCCGAATCACCAGCGAGGAAAGATCGGCCATCAGCACGTACATCGGTGTCGGCATCGCGATCGTGCTCGTCGCCGGGGGCCTCTACGTCTTCTTTCTCACGCAGAAAGAGAAAAGGGAGACGACAGGCTTCGATCCGAACCGGCCGGTCCCAAGCGACGCCGTTTTGAGAAACCGATTAAAAGCGGAGGAATATCACGTCGTTCGGGAAGGCGGCACAGACACGCCTTTCCAAAACGAATTCTGGAACAGCGACCGCACCGGCATCTACGTCGATGTCATTACCGGCGAGCCACTCTTCACTTCGCTCGACAAATTCGACGGCCAACTCGGCCTGCCCACATTCAGCAAACCGATCTCGAAAGATCTCCTCGTCGAGAGACCGGACAATTCGAATGATATGAAGCGGACGGAGGTGCGCGCCAAACGAAGTAATGCCCATCTGGGCCATCTCTTTCCCGACCCGAAATCGCCCACCGGACAAATGTACGCCGTTAACTCGGGCGCCTTGCATTTCATTCCGAAGGAAGAAATGAAAAACCGAGGTTACGAAGCCTACCTGCCGCTCTTGGAAAAGAAATAACGGGCCCATCAGGGACTGTAGTCACGATGCTTCCTCTAGTGGCACGCGTGTCGCGTGCGATCGAGTTGCAGCCGGTACGACTGCCGCTACAGATGCACGATGCCGAAAACCAACATTTCGCCGCCGACTCAACACATTCGTGGCGTGCTGGCGCCTGTCGTAACCCCGTTCAAAACCGATCTTTCGCCTGACCGGGAGCGATTCATCAGGCATTGCCAATGGTTGCTTTCGCAGAAATGCGGGCTGGCCCCGTTCGGCACGACCAGCGAGGCGAACTCGATGTCAGCCGAAGAGCGAACGGCATTGCTCGACGCGCTGGTCGCTGCGGGGATAGATCCGTCCCGGATGATGCCGGGCACTGGTTGCTGCTCCATCACCGAGACGGTCGCGCTCACCGCGGATGCGGTAAGACACGGTTGCGCCGGTGTGCTGATGCTGCCGCCGTTTTATTACAAGGACGTTAGCGAAGAAGGTCTGCTACGTTACTTCAGCGAAGTGGTGCAACGGGTCGGCGACACGCGTCTGAAGATTTACCTCTACCATATTCCACCGGTGGCGATCGTCGGTATCACACCAAAATTAGTCGAGCGCCTTCTGAAAGCTTATCCAAACACGATCGCCGGGATGAAAGACAGCTCGGGCGATTGGAACAACACCAAAACTTTTCTCGACGCGTTTGCAGAGACCGCCCGTGCGGCTCGCTCTTTCGACGTGTTTGTGGGTAGCGAATCGTTCTTGCTCGCCAACATGCGCCACGGCGGCGCGGGCACGATTTCCGCAACAGCAAACGTGAACCTAGCGGCGATTTATGAATTGTATGAGAAGTGTAGCGTCGTTCGCCGCGGCGAACGTCGGGGCGATAAAAAGGCGCTCGCCGTGGCGAGCGCCTCTACAACAGATCTCGAAGATCAGCAGGCGCAGTTGAATGCCGTGCGTCAGGTGTTCAGCAGCAGGAAATTTCCGTCCATGATCGCGGCATTGAAACAAGCGATCGCGATCTATCGGAACGAACCGGAATGGGCCAGGGTGCGGCCGCCGCTGATCGAGCTGACGACAGACCAGGCAAAAGTGCTTGCTACCGACTTGAAAGCGATCGGCTTCGCGATGCCCGGCATCCGTACGAAAGGTCACAGCTGAACGGAGCGATAATTCTTTGGCAACTTCGCAGTGATCATTGGGTTCAATTGGCCAAACAACAGGAGAAATATCCGATCATGAGGAAAAAACTTATTGTGATAGCGTTGGCGGTATTCGCGTTCGGTTTTGGATCCGCTGTCCGGTCGAATGCGGGCACGGAAGTGATTGAGCCTTACCGCGCGCCCGCGCCCGGTTACAACTATGCACCTCCACCGCCGCCGCGCCCGGTCTTCTTTGTTCCGCCGCCCGTGTTTGGCGTCGTCGTCGGTCCGAGGTATGGCTATTACGGTCGTGGCTATGGCTACTACGGTGCCCACCGATTCTACGGGCGACACGCTCACTGGCGCCCACATCATCACTGGCGCTGATTCGCTGCTGCCTTGCGCTAATCACTCGCCATGATAAATAGCGGCTGCATTTCGAAATCGGTGTAGAGCGGGCGCAGGCGCTCCTTGTTATAATACTTCTCCACGTTGACCGTTTTCTTGGTGCTGGTCACCACTTCAATCGGCATGTTGTCATAACTGAATCGGGTTGCCCTTGTTGTATTTGGCGGAACGCGCCTTGAGTTCGGCCGAGACCAGGTCGTCGATGCCGCCGAGTTTCAGATGCCCGAAGGCGTCGGTCGCCCTATCGGATAACACCATTTCACCTCCTTCGAACATTGCCCCTTCTGAGACATCGGCTTTAGCACCTGCGTTAGCCGCACGATTGAAGCGCCCAGCCAGCGGTGGCGGATACCGATGACCTTATAGCCTTCGCGCAGGGCGCGAATGGTGACCGCGCGGATCGCGGGGTTGAGCCCAGGCACATCCCCGCCGCCGGTGAGAATACCGATCACACCTTTCTTGGTGCTCATGCGACCCCTTTGAAAGACAAGCCGAATGCTTCGAGGATGCAAAAAGAAAATCACATCTCGTTGTTTCTCACGCCATGCTTGCTGCGGCTGCCACCTTGTCGGTAGAGTCCGGTTATGAAGCTAAAATTTTACGGTGTCCGCGGCTCCACTCCAGTCTGTGAAGCTGGCTTCCAGCAATTCGGTGGCAACACCACCTGCTTTCAAATCACGTCTACGGATACAAATCGTATCGCCATCATTGACGCCGGAACCGGGCTTCGCAATCTCGGCCGGGACATGCGCGCCATCGGACATCACCAGGAGGAATTGATCATCGCGTTCACTCACTTTCATTGGGATCA
>QHMS01000167.1 GCA_003217895.1 Verrucomicrobiota bacterium | reverse complement strand
CCGAAATGACCCTCACTTTCCCCCTCTCCCTTGCCAAGCGCGAGCCAAACCATACGGCCCGACAGGATTCGAATCCGATGTCGCGGCGCGCGAAAATTTCTCCCAGCGAATCGTCAGGCTGGAAAAAGCATTGACGCAGAATCCGAATCGCCGCTTTCATAGCGGTATGAAAGCCAAAGTGTTTGTTGCTCTTTTTTCATTGGTTTCGGTCTGCGCTGGCTTGGCAGCGGACAGCAAAACTGCCGATGAACAAGCAGTTCGCGCCGCGGATGCGGAGTGGTCAAAGGTCGCAGGAGCGAAAGATCTCGATAAGACAGTGTCGTATTATGCCGATGATGCAGTGGTCCTGCCGCCAAACCAATCTATGGTCACATCGAAGGATGGCATTCGAAATTTGTGGAAAGGATTTCTCGACAGTCTCACAGACATCAGTTGGAAAACCACTCGCGTGGAAACGTCAAACTCCGGCAACATGGGCTATTTGATCGGGACGTACGCAATGACGATGAAAGACGGCACAAAGGATACGGGCAAGTACTGCGAGGTTTGGAAAAAACGAGCCGATGGCAAATGGAAAGTTGTCGCAGACATGTTCAGTTCCGATTTGCCGCTTTCCGCCGCTGCGCCGGCTGAGAAAAAATAGCTGCAGCGTTCCGCCAAAGCGACAGCAGCGGCGCATCGCGATGCTGACAGGAACGCAAACGAATCGCCGCGCCACCAAGCGGCACCTCGGCTACAATGTGCCGAGTGCAGAAACGGATTAGCCAATGAGTCAGCGTAAAGATTGGCCACGAATCGCGGTAGTTGGCGCGGGTGCGGTCGGCGGCTACTTCGGTGGCATGTTTGCCCGCGCCGGTGCGCCAATCGTCTTGATCGGGCGAAGACACTTCGCTGATGCAGTCAATTCGAATGGTCTTGTTCTCGATAAATCGGAAGGCCAGGAGCGAATCCGGGTAGCAGCAACAACCGAGATAAGCGCGATTCGAGATTGCTCGCTGATTCTGTTCTCCGTCAAAGCAAATGATACCGCCGAGACCGCGAAACAAATCGCTCCATTCCTTCAGCCGGACGCGACGGTGGTTTGCCTGCAGAACGGCGTCGATAATGCGGATCGGGTCCGCGCTGCCACGAATGTCGTCACAGTGCCCGCCGTCGTTTACGTCGCAGTCTCAGTACCGGAATTCGGCCGTGTGAAGCATCTGGCACGCGGCGATTTGATCATCGGTCCTCTCTCGGAAAGAACAACGGAGGTAGCGAACGTTTTTAACCGTGCCGCCATATCCTGTCGAATCTCGGAAAACATCGAAGGCGAATTGTGGGTAAAGCTCCTGTGTAATTGCGCGCTGAACGCGATTTCGGCATTGGGGCACGCACGCTATGGGCAAATCGTACAAAGCGGTGACGCGAAACAGTTGATGCAAGATGTCGTCGATGAAGTACTGGCGGTGGCGCGCGCAGCCGGCGTCGTTTTGCCCGGCGTCGATGACCGGGAGTCGGGAATGGCTGCAGCGATGAAAATCGCCATGCAAATGGCGGACGCGTTCTCTTCGACTGCGCAGGATTTGAATCGCGGCCGACCGACGGAGATTGATGCGTTGAACGGCTACATTGTGCGTCAAGGAGCGGCGCTCGCCGTCCCGGTACCGATCAACCGCGCGTTGGTCACCTTGGTGAAATTAGCCGAGCAAGTGCGTGTTTAGCTTGATTGCCTTGTCAATTCCGAGCGAACCGAGGAATCTCTGGATCAATTATTAGGAGGGAACACCGGGCGGAACGAAATCAGAGATGTTTCGCTTCGCTCAACATGACAGGCGAAAGAAAGCCGGGTTAAAAGCTAACTCGCACCCCCCGAGCAAAAAGGAGACCATTTAGCAGCCGGCATTTTTTTAAAAAAACGCTTGCATGTGCAATAGTGTTATAGTTATCTATAACACTATATGAGGATTGATCGTCGATCGAAGCGACGTGCCGGAATTCGCTGCGATGGGGATGTGAACACGGATGAATCGTGAATGGAATGATACTCAACCAATCTATCGCCAGCTTCGCGATCGTGGCGTGCATATGATTCTCGATGGCGTGCTCAAAGAAGGCGATCCGTTGCCGTCGGTGCGCAATGTGGCGGCCGAGTACCGGGTCAATCCGCTTACGGTGCTAAAGGCTTATCAGCAATTGGTCGATGAGGATTTGGTCGAGATGAAACGCGGCCTCGGGATGTTCGTCAAAGCCGGTGCGCGTGAACTGTTGCTCAAAGGCGAACGACAAAAATTTTTGGCGGAAGAATGGCCGCGCGTTGCGGCGAAGATTCAACGGCTCGGTCTGACGCGGAAAGAACTTATTGCCGCGGCAAAGCGGAGTCTTGGCAAATCAGTGAAAGGAAAGTGACGCGATGGCGGTAATCGAAGCACATAAGCTCCGCAAAGTTTTCGGGACCACGGTTGCGTTGGACAATGTCGATCTTCGCGTGGAAGAAGGTCGTATTCTGGGATTGATCGGGCCTAACGGCGCGGGCAAGACGACCGCGCTCAATGCGATTCTTGGACTAACTTCCTACGAAGGCGAACTCAAAGTGCTCGGTCGCGATCCGTGGAACTCGCGCGACGACCTGATGCGCGATGTGTCGTTCATCGCCGACGTCGCAGTGTTACCGCGCTGGATCCGCGTTACGCAGTTGCTCGACTACGTCCAAGGCGTGCATCCAAAGTTCGATCGTACAAGGGCGGAAGGTTTTCTGGCCCGGACCGATATCAAACGCACGAGCAAGGTCCGCCAATTATCGAAGGGAATGGTGGCGCAATTGCATCTCGCGATAGTCATGGCGATCGACGCGAAATTGCTGGTACTCGATGAGCCGACACTCGGTCTCGACATTTTGTTTCGGAAACAATTCTACGACTCGCTGCTAAACGATTATTTCGATCGGACCCGGACAATTATCGTGACGACGCACCAGGTCGAAGAAGTCCAGGATGTCCTGACCGATCTGATGTTCATCAATCACGG
>QHMS01000007.1 GCA_003217895.1 Verrucomicrobiota bacterium | reverse complement strand
CCAGCTTTGCTTCGGCGAAATAGACGCCGTTTGGAGGGAACTGCTCGTTGTGGGCGCTCAGGTTTGCGGTAGGAAATCCAATCTTTTTTCCGAGATCGTCGCCGCGCACAACAGTCCCAAGAATCGTGTATTCCCGGCCAAGCATCTCTGCCGCCTTTCGCAGATCGCCTGCTTCCACGGCCTGACGGATCGTCGTGCTGCTTACGATTTCGCCATTGACGGTCACTGGCGGAATTCCGACGACATTGAAGTCGGACTGTGCGCCCAGCTTCTTGAGCAGTTCGAGATTGCCGCGCCGATTTTTTCCAAATGACCATTCGTGGCCCACACAAATTTCGCGCAGCGGTTTGGAATGTTGCGCTAATTGCTGCACGAAATCTTCAGGCTCGGTTGCAGCGAATTGTTTATCGAAGGTGATGATCAGAAGATAAGCCATGCCGAGATCGCGAATTAAAGCGATCTTGTGCGGCGTGGCAGTGAGCAAATGAGGCGCCATTTCCGGTCGCAATATTTTCTCCGGATGCGGATCGAATGTGACCACGACAGGTGTTCCGTTCACCGCCCGGGCGTGTCCGGCAGACGTCGAGATGACTGTCTGATGACCGCGATGGACACCGTCGAAGACGCCGATGGCCAGAAATAGAGGGCCAGGCAACGTCGATAGCTCGGGGATGGAGCGAAGCGTTTCCATTCCTCACGCTCCGCGCATCCTGGAAACTTCCGGGAGACTGAGCATCCGTTTGAGAATTTTTTCGCGCGTTGTGATTTTGATTTGATCGACTGTGATCGCGTTCGCCACGTCGAACCGGCCGGATTTTGTCCGGCGCAGCGATTTCAAATGCGCACCGCAACCGAGCGCTTCGCCGATGTCGTGCACATATGTGCGTACATAAAACCCTTTGCTGCACAGGACGCTGAAGTCGATTTCCGGCAACGCGATCCGGTCGATTGTGTAGCGATAGACGTGCACCAGACGCGGCTCCCGTTCCACGACTTTTCCCTGACGGGCAAGCTTGTAAAGCGGGACGCCAGCGTGTTTTTTCGCGGACACCATCGGGGGCAACTGATAAAAATCGCCACGAAATTTTTCGAATACGTCGCGGATTTGATTCTCAGTTAGCGGTGGGACCGGTCGCTCCTGAAGCACTTCGCCCTCTCGATCTTGCGTGTCGGTCGTCACGCCGAGAACAAATGTGCCGGCATATTCCTTATCTTCGCTCATGAGCAAATCTTGAACTTTTGTCCCGCGCCCAATGGTCAGCAGCAATAAACCGGTGGCGATTGGATCGAGCGTGCCGCAATGGCCGATTTTCTTGGTGGCCAGTTTTCGCCGCGCTAGCGCGACAACGTCATGCGAAGTCATGCCTTCCGCTTTATCGACCAGCAGCACGCCGTCAGGATTTGCGCTCAAGGACTCCACGAATTTCCTCCAGAACCTTTCCTTCGACCTCGGCGAGGCTTCCGCGAACACGGGCGCCAGCGGCCAGTGTGTGCCCGCCGCCGCCGAATTTCTGGCAAATCGCGCAAACATCGACCGCTTCATCTTTCGAACGCATGCTGACACGCACTTTGCCGTCAGCCAGTTCTTCAAAAAAGACCGCAACGACAACGCCGCGAATTGCCCGGAGATGATCGATTAATCCTTCGTTGTCTTCGGGGAGAACCGCGAGATCTGCGGCGGTTTTTAAAGTGAGACTGAAGCTTGCGGCGCGACCGCCGAACTCGAAACGCATGGTTCGCAGCAGTTCGCGCAACAATTCCAGCCGGCGCCGGGGATGGCTCTCATATAATTGCTGACTTATTTTCCCAACATCGAGACTCCCAACGCGCACGAGCTCCGCAGCTATCTCAAACGTGCGCGCGCTGGTTTTAGGATACTGAAACGAACCGGTGTCAGTGGAAATCGCGACGTAAAGATTCTCCGCGATGTCATGATTGAGAGGCAAGCCCTGGCTCTTAATCAGTCTGAAAATGATTTCTCCCGTAGCCGGCGCGCTCGGATCGACAATCACCATATCGCCGTAACCAGGATTGCTGAGGTGATGGTCGATGTTGATCCAAATTTTTGCCGAACGAATCGCGGCGAGCACGGTTCCCAGCCGACTTTGGATTGCTGTGTCGAGTGCAATGGCGACATCGACGTCTTCGGCGGTCGCTGGCGGCTTGGTCAACAACTCGGAGCGCGGCAGAAATGAATATTTCTCAAGTATACCGTCTTCGTTCCAAACGCGAACATCCTTGCCAAGTTGCTGAAGCGACAGCGCCAGCGCGAGCTGGCTGCCCAGCGCGTCGCCATCGGGGCGAACGTGACCCAAGATCGCAAAGCGCTGATGCTCGCGCAGAACCTGGCCGATTTCGTTAAATGTTGAAGTGGTCATCTTGTAGCCACCGCCCTGTGGGCGGTCCGGAAAAAACGGAAGGACTCGCTACGATAGACGGCCCACAGGGCCGTGGCTACAGCATTCACTCGTTCTCGTCGCGGGATTTTTCGAGATCCTGTAAGATCTCAAGAACGCGCGCACCGCGCTCGATGGAATCGTCGATATGAAAAATTAGATGCGGCGTGTATTTCAAAACGACGTGGCGAGACAATTCAGCTTGCAGTGCTGGACGATGCGCTTCTAGTTTATCGATCACGCTCGGACCGGTTGCCGCACCAAGAATGCTTACGAAGACGTGGGCGTTCTTCAGGTCGGGCGTGACATCAACAGCATTGATGCTGACCAGCACGCCTCCGAAGTTTATCTGGCGCGCAATGATTCCGCTCAACTCGCGTTTTACCAGTTCGTTTAAGCGAAGTTGCCGATGTTTCATGGTCGTTGGAGCGTTGAAGGGGGCAGGCGCTAATGCTTGTCATGTTGAGCGAAGCGAAACACCCAGCTACTTCGAATCGCAAGATCGACCGAAACTGTGGATGCGCTTTGGAAGTAGCTGGGTTCTTCGCTTTGCTCAGAATGACAATGGGCTTTTGCTTTTAACGAGTCACAATTTCTGCGCAAACTGCTCGAGTTGATAGCACTCGATCACGTCGCCAACTTGATACTCGCTGAAGTCGCCCAACTTGATCCCGCATTCCAAACCGGAGCGCACTTCCTTCACGTCGTCCTGGAAACGGCGCAGCGTCGAAAGTCCGCCGTCGTAAACCGGCTGGCGCTTTCGCACGACACGGGCGCGCGCGGTACGGGCGATGCGGCCATCGGTGACCAGACAACCTGCGACGATGCCTTTGCTCAGCTGGAAAATTTGTTTCACCTCGGCGTGCCCGATGACTGTTTCGCGAAGCTCGGGGTCGAGTAGCTCGGCCATGGCGTCCTTGATCTGATCGAGCAATTCGTAAATGATGCTGTAAAGCTTGATCTGGACGCCTTCGCGTTTCGCAGCCGGCACCGCCATCGCCTCGACCTTTACATTAAAACCGACTACCACAGCGTCGGATGCGCTCGCCAGCAGAATGTCCGATTCGGAAATCGGTCCCACTGCGGAGTGAATTATTTCCAGAACGACCTTTTTGCTTTCAATCTGTTTCAACGCGCCGACCAACGCTTCGAGCGAGCCTTGTGTGTCGCATTTCAAAACGATGCGCAGAACTTTTTTGCCTTCGGCGGTTTCGAGCAGACTTTCCAGTGTAGCGCGTTGGGGAACGAACAACTTGCTCGCGCGCTTTGCATCGAGCCGCTCGTCGCTTAATTGTTTCGCCTCGCGCTCGGATTCCATGACGAGGAATTCGTCGCCCGCATTAGGCAGACCGCTGAAGCCTAGCACTTTGACCGGTGTCGAAGGCCCTGCTTTTTTGACTGGTTTGCCGCGATCGTCGAGAAGCGATTTTACTTTGCCGTTGTAATCGCCGCAGATGAAAGGGTCGCCGATTTTTAATGTGCCCATCTGCACGATCACGGTGGCCGTGGGACCGCGCCCCGCTTCGACTTGCGCTTCGATGACAGTGCCGCGTGGTCTGGCGCTAGGCGAGGCCTTGAGTTCCATCACCTCAGCTTGCAGCGTGATCATCTCAAGCAGGTGATCAATTCCAGTGCCTTTTGTTGCCGAAACCGGAGAAATAATCGTTTCGCCGCCCCAATCTTCGGGAGTCAGACCTTGCTCCTGGAGTTGTTTCTTCACGCGGTCGAGGTTCGCGCCCGGAAGATCAATTTTGTTGATGGCGACCATGATCTTCACATGCGGCGCGGCCTTGGCGTGATTAATCGCTTCGGTTGTTTGCGGCATGATGCCGTCATCGGCCGCGACAACCAGCACGACGATATCGGTCACATTAGCACCCCGCGCGCGCATGGCGGTGAAGGCAGCGTGGCCCGGTGTGTCGATGAAAGTAAGTGTCGCGCCATTATGATTAACGGTGTAAGCGCCGATGTGTTGCGTGATTCCACCCGCTTCGCCAGCCGCTACGCGCGTCTTGCGAATCGCGTCAAGCAGCGTGGTCTTGCCATGATCGACATGGCCCATGAACGTGATGATGGGACCGCGCGGCTTGAGTTCCTCTTTCTTTTCAATGACTGGTGGCGGAGGTGCAACGACCACCTGTTCGACTTTGTGAACGCCAGCGCCCTTTTCGCGGCGCTCTTTTTCCAGAACGAACCCGTGATTCTCCGCGATCTTCGCCGCGATATCGGGCTCGATTGTCTGGTTCATGTTGGCGAAGATGTTATGCGTCATCAACTCGGCGATGAGTTGATGCGGCTTTAAACCAAGCTCGGCTGCGAGCTGCTTAACAACTATTGGAGGCTTGATGAGGATGATCTTCTGCGGCGCGACTTCTGCCTCAGCGGAAGGTGGCACGACCTCACTCGGCGCTGGACTCGGAGGCGTTTGTTTAGACGCCTCCACCGGTGCCGCAGGCTTTGGCGGAGCAACAGTTGCCTCCATCGATGCTCGGATGCGCGAGATTGGAGGTAAAACGTTCCGTTTGGGTTTTACCTCGCCATCTTCAGTCTTCTTGCGCGGTTTTTTTCTATCTATGAGCGAAACGCTCTCGTGTTCGTGGCTCGGCGCTGCAGCAGTTCGAGGTTCTGTCTTTGGCGCAAGCGTGCGCGATTTAGCCGGCGCTGCCGCATCAGCATGCTCTGGTGCCCGCTTTGGTTCTTTCTTGAAAACCTTTGTTTTCGGCGCGGCTACTGGCTGACGAGTAGTAGTTTTGCGCGCGGCCGCGTGTGTGGCCGGTTTACGCGTTGCAGTTTTGCTGCTCGTCTTAGTTGCCATCGTTGTTCCTTCAAAATTGCACTCATGGCTCAAGCCCTTAAAGCAGAGCCACGTTATTGTACGAGTTCGCGCCCGTGCACTGCCTCGTAAATCTCGCGTGCCTTTGTTTCATCGACTGCGAGAATATCCACCAAATCCTGTACGTCCGCATCGCGTAATCCTTCTAAATTGGTAAAGCCGGATTTCACCAGCGTGAGGGCCTGCTCTTCTGTTACAGGCAGCGCGCTGGCAAGTGTCTGCGCAGCTTGCGCCACCTTTTGTTCCACCACCGTGGTCGCCGATGTGTCCTTGCCAATATTGATCTCCCAACCCGTCAATCGCGAGGTCAGCCGTGCATTCTGTCCCTTTTTCCCGATTGCGAGCGAAAGCTGATCTTCATCGACAGAAATCTGCACACTTTTTTTCTCTGTATCGAAAACCAGGTTTTTCACTTTCGCGGGCTTGAGCGCTTCCAGAACGTATTCCTTTGGGTCTGAGCTCCAGCGGATGATATCCACCTTTTCGTTGTTAAGCTCGCGCACGATGTTTTTGACCCGCGAGCCGCGCATGCCGACACACGCACCTACTGGGTCCACTTTCTCGTTCGCGCTCCAGACTGCGATCTTCGTGCGGTAACCAGCTTCTCGCGCGATGCCGCGAATGTCCACCGTGCCATCGGCGATTTCGCTCACTTCCAGCTCGAAAAGCCGACGCACGAAATTGGGATGACTGCGCGAGACGATGATCTCGGGGCCGCGAACGCCGTTCTCCACCGCGACCACGTACGCGCGGAGGCGGTCGCCGACGTTGTAATCTTCCACGACGACTCGCTCGCGCTGCGGCATGATGGCTTCAAATTTTCCAAGATCGAGAATGACATCGGAGCGCTCGAAGCGCCGCACAGTTCCACTGACGATTTCCCCGGCGCGGTCCTTAAATTCCTCGTAAATCATTTCTTTCTCGACCTGGCGAATCCGCTGCATCATCGCTTGTTTTGCTGTCTGCGCCGCGATGCGCCCAAAATTCTTCGGTGTGACTTCTACTTCCACGGTGTCACCAATGTTCGCGTCCGGTTTGATCTTGCGCGCTTTCGAGAGCTCGATCTCATCCTGTGGATTCGTTACATTCTCAACCACCAGCAGGTTGGCCAGCGCCCGGATTTCACCGCTCTTCGGGTTAATATCGATGCGCAGATCGCGCGATGCGCCGACGCTCTTCTTGGAGGCCGAGAGCAGAGCGTTCGAGACCGCCTCGAGCAGGATTTCGCGTTTGATTCCGCGCTCCCGCTCCAAGTAATCGAGCATGGCAATAAATTCGGCGTTCATAAAAACATGCAGCCCGCAGACTAAAAAGAGTGGGACGCCAGTTCCCACTCCGATCAGCGCGCGGACTAGACACTAAGGATAACTTTGTGAAGCCTGCTCGTCAAGCTGCGGGCCGGTTTGATTTGACGTTAAACTCGCAATGTCCAACATCCAGCATCCGATGAATTCGCGTATGCGAGCTTTGGCAATCGTGCTCCTGGTCTGGGCGGTGGTTTATCTTCCTGCGCTCGGGGGTTTGGCCATCAAGGGAGAAGAAGGGCGCCGGATTTTGCCGGCCATCCAGATGCTCAAGACCGGCGATTATGTTGTGCCGCAAGTGGGCAGCAGAGCGTATTTCTTAAAGCCGCCGCTGGTAAACTGGCTCGTGGCGGGGTCATTTAAATTTTTTGGCGCGCGAAATGAATGGACTGCCCGCCTGCCTTCGGCGCTTGCTGTGCTTGCGGTGGCGATTGCTTTTGTCACCGTCGCGAGCATGAGCCTTGGTCCCACGGGCTCGATGGCCGCAGCGCTGATCTGGTTGACGAATATCGGCATGATTGAAAAAGGCCGCTTGATCGAGATCGAGGGGCTCTACGTTTCGCTCTCCGGGCTGGCCATCATTTTTTGGCTGAGCTTTTGGACTCAAAAGAAGTCCGCGTGGCTCATTTGGGTACCAGCATCGATTTTTCTTGGGCTTGGCATGCTCGCGAAGGGGCCCACCCTTCTTGTATTTTTCTATGCGATCGTGCTGGCTGTCGTCTGGCAGCACAAAAATTGGCGACTCTTGCTTCACCCTGCGCATTTCGTCGCTCTTGCAATCATGCTCGGCATTTTTGCCGCCTGGGCCATTCCTTTTGCCAGAAAAACAACAATGCACCTGGCGACGCACTACTGGTCGATCCAATTCACTGAAAGGCTGAAAGGCACTGAGTTCCAATTTGTGAACTGGACGTTAAATATCCCGCGCAGCCTCGTGTATTTCCTGCCGTGGCTTGTTCTGTTGCCGTTTCTGCGATCTTCAAAATTTCGGGATCACAATCAACGGCACCTTGCTCATGCGCTCGCCTGGGGGACAGTGCTGCCCTTTCTTATTGTAAACCTCGTGCCCGGAGGAGTTGCCCGATACAGCATGCCGTACTTGGTGCCGGCGTCGTGGTTGCTGGCGATGAGCTACGCCGATGGCGCGCTGCATTGGCCGGGGAAAATAGGTGTCGCGAGCGAGAACCCGTTTGCCAAAGTGGTAACCGCTTTCATTGGACTTGGGCTGGTAGTTGGCGGAATCGGCTACCCGCTCACCGCGCTTGCTCTGCGCGGCAGGCAGCGGGTCACAAAAGCCGCCGCTACAATTAACGCCGTCTTGCCAGGCGACGAGGTAGTTTATTCAGTCAATCCACGCTATGTGCCGGTACTTTTCTATATAAAAGCGCCGCTCAAATATGTAAGCAGCGTCGCTGATCTGCCCGAGGAAACACATTATTTCCTCGTCCGCGCCGATACTGAAGCGGAAGCAGCGTCAACGCAAAAGTGGGCGCCGCGAAAAGCGCATCCAATCGCTCGCGCCACGGACTATACCAAGCGCGAGATGATCCTGTTTGAGGTCGGACCTTGAAGTGATATTAGGCTGCTGAGTTCCACCCGAATCCTAAAACTGATTGCTTTTCGCAGCCGACCGCGGTTGCTTTGTTTGGTGACTGCCGCCAAGTCGAGATTGTTCTTTGCGACGTTGGGGTTGTGGTTCCCGATTGTGCCGTTGACGTTGAGTAGCTTGAACAACGGACAGGCAATATCATCATCATCGTGCTGGCGCGCTGCGTCGTCCGGACAGCGCAGAGCGATGTTCCTACCTGAGCTCCAGCTTCGGCGCAGCGTGAGGTGACCAGGGATTGGTTTTATAATCGGACGCGACGATCTGATCGGCGGACGAATGTAAGAGTTGGCAAAATGCGGTGATATCCAGCCCATGACGCCGCGGACCGAACGGTGAAAGTTTCCTCTCAGCGACCCGGAACAAGCGCACCGCGGGACGCAAACGCCTGCCATGCTTCACGTGCAACGGGTGTTCAAACTGTTTTTGAAGATGAACGAAAGCGCCCGCTGCCTGGATCAAGCCTTTAAAGAAATCCGCGTCACTTGAATCCTTCTTTAACCAAAGCTGTTCGAGCACGTCGTGCGCCTCATAGTAGCGTTGTTCGTTCCAGCAACGGAAAAACGCGCGGTAAAATGGGTCTTTTGCGACTTCTGTCTCACCCAGATCGACGCCCTCAGCTAACTCAGCTACCAATTGCGAAATCCTCTCGCCTTTACTCATGGAAAGCTTAATTTGATGGCAGCTCAGAGAATGAGCAAGCCACCAACTACCAGCTCTTCCGAGGACAATCTCACCCGCCCCCTCTCCTTCGCGAGGGAGAGGCGACCCCTGCGGCGCGCGACGCCGTCCCACAGAAAATGACCGGCCTTACCCTGGCCGCGTTGCTGGCCGCCATCGCAATGTTGATTTTGTGCTCGGCACTCTTTTCCGCAGTGGAGACGGCGCTTTTTCTGCTCAAGCCACATCAATTGCGCCGCTTGGAAGTGCATCATGCGGGGCTCACAAAATTCATAAAACTTTTCCGGGAGAATCCGCGTCGTGTTCTCAATGTTCTGCTGTTGGGCGACGGCTTGGTAAATCTGATCCTGGTTGTGTTGTGCCTTCTCTTTCTGTGGGAGGGCCCGCTGGCAGGACGCGTTCCCCAGTGGCTGGCTGGCATTGCGATCTTTGCTGTCGTGGTGTTGCTCTGTGATTTGATTCCGAAACTCCTGGCGATTTCGGCGCCTTACAGGCTCTCAGCGATCGGCGCGTTCACCTTGAAATTATCAATGCCATTGTTGGACCGCATGGGTCGCGGACTGGAGACAGTCAGCGCTTTCGTGGTTGATCTTCTCACGCCTAGGCATCTGCGCACCCGTGCGCGCTTGAGCGATGAGGAACTGGAGACGCTGATTGAAATGGGTGAAGAAGAGGGCGCCTTGTATGAAGGCGAAGCCGAAATGATCCAGGAAATCATGAAGCTCGGCGATAAGACGGCCAAGGACTGCATGACGCCGCGCGTGGATAGTTTCATGCTGCCGGATGATTTGACGAACGAAGATGCGATCGCGCGGTTAAAGGAGAAACGTCATCGGCGGGGCCCAGTTTATGTCGATACGCCCGATCAAGTTCTCGGGATCATCGATGTGAAACTGTTCCTGCTCGATCCGTCGGAACATTACACCGAAAAACTCATCGCTCCCTCCTTTGTGCCCGAGACGATGGCCGCGCTGGAGTTACTCAAGCTTTTTCTGACTCATCCTCAGGGAATGGCAGTGGTGGTCGACGAATTCGGCGGAACCGAAGGAGTCATCACCATGGACGATATCGTGGAGGAGATCCTTAGCGATGCGCTACCCCGGGGCGATGTCGCCCTTTACATCGAGCCGCTCGGAAACGGCAGATTTCTGGTTAACGGCAACGCGCGTCTGGACGATTTACGCGAGCATCTTGGTTTTCGAATCGACGCGGAAGGGATAGACACGATCGGCGGATTTGTTTTTACTCGCCTGGGCTATGTGCCTCCCACCGGCACAAAACTCGAGATTCCGCGTCTTGCCATTACCGTCCGTCGATCCGGCCGTAAAAGAATCGAGGAAGTTCTGCTGGAAAAAACAACTGTATTCGAGGCTGCGGCATGATCGTGGGGTTCATCATTTTTTGTTGCTGGGTTGTTTCGTTTTTCTTCAACGGAATTGAGAGCGGTCTTCTCTCGATCGATCCGGTGCGTTTGCGCCAGAACGTGAAGAGCGGCGTACCCGCGGCCCGGCGGTTGAATCGTCTGCTCAAACATCCGGAGCGATTGCTGGCGACCGTTCTGCTCTTCACGAACGCAGCCGACATACTGGGTTTGCTGCTGCTGACCACCCAACTCGTTCGATGGTACGGCCACGCCGGATACTTGTTCGCTCTCGCAATCGCGCTTCCGGTTTATCTATTCCTGCTCTTGGTCTTACCGAAATCGCTGTTCCGGCGATTTCCCTTTCGCGCATTAGCTCGGCTTGCAGGTGCACTCGAGCTGGCGGTGATGTTGTTTTCGCCTCTGCTCGAACTTGGCGCACGACTTGGCAAGCTGGTCCTGCCGGCCCGCGCCGCGAAGCATGCCCGGCTTTTTGCTGCGCGCGAAGAGCTAAAGCAGATCACTACGGAAAGCGAGCGTGAAGGGGGCATCACTCCGACCGAGCGTGCAATGATCCATAACGTCGTGGACTTTAGCCGGGTGAAAGTTCGTGACGTGATGCTGCCCGCGGCCAAAGTCGTCGCGTTGCAGCCAAGCGCGTCAACTCAGGAAGCGTTAAAGCTCTCAGCTGCTTCCGATCTTGATCGTTTGCCGGTGGTTCCGCCGGGAGGGCAACCTTCTGGGCTAGTCAACGTCCTCGATATTTTGCTCGACCAAAACGGAAACAAACCGCTCGGCAATTATGTCCGGCGCATTGTAACAACCACGGAAGACGAGCCTGCTTACCGAATCGTACAGCAATTGCGCGCTGCCCGGCTTGGTCTGGCGGCCGTCGTGGACAAAAAGAAAAGTTTTTGCGGAATTGTTTTTATTGAGGATTTGATTCGGCGCCTGGTTTCTTCGAGCGAGGCGCAGGTTTAATCGCGTCCAATCGGCAATGCGTCCTCATCGGCGAGAATTCGCGCGCAACTTACCAGTGCGACATGCGAGAATGCCTGAGGGAAATTGCCAAGCTGACGCTTGTGACGTGGATCGTATTCTTCCGAGAGCAGCCCGAGATCGTTACGAAGATCGAGCAGGCGTTCGAATAGCTCGCGCGCCTCTTTTTTCCGACCGAGCAGGTGCCAGCAATCCGCCAACCAAAACGAGCAGGGAAGAAAGACTCCTTCGGTACCCGGCAATCCATCGATGCCTTCTTCCTGTGGCCTGTACCGGAGCACTAAGCCGTCTTGCATTAGCTCGCGTTCAATCGCCTCGATTGTATTGCGAACACGCTCGTCGGTCGCTGGCAGGAAGCCAGTCAGCGGCATTGTGAGGAGGCTTGCGTCCAGAGCATCAGACCCATAGACCTGTGTGAACGCTTTCTCCTTGGGGTTGTAACCGTAATCGCAAACTTGCGCGTGAATTTGATCCCGAACTTTTTGCCAGCGGCCAAAGTGCTCGGCGGCCGCGCAGCCGCAGTCCTCAACCAGTTTAACCGCGCAGTCGAACGCCAGCCAAGCCATCATTTTTGAGTGCGTAAAATGCTGGCGACCGCCGCGGACTTCCCAGATTCCTTCGTCCGGTTTCTGCCAGTGCGATTCCAGAAACTTCACGAGTGCGACCATGAGCGCCCAGTCGGGCTCGGTCATTTTGAGTCCGGCACGATGACCCTGCCACGCGGCGGCTAATACTTCGCCATACACGTCGAGTTGAAACTGAGTTGACGCTGCATTGCCAACGCGCACCGGCTTGGAGTTTTCGTATCCTGACAACCACGGGATCTCATATTCAATGAGACGGCGTTCGCCGCTCACGCCGTAGATCGTTTGCATTTGTGCCGGGCTGCCCGCGATCGTGCGCAGCAGCCATTGGCGCCAGGAGGTGGCTTCATCGCGATAGCCCGCCCGCATTAACACGAGCAAGATCAACGCCGCATCTCGCAACCAGCAGTAACGATAATCCCAGTTGCGGACGCCTCCTATTTGCTCCGGCAATGAAGTGGTAAGCGCAGCCACCAAGCCGCCGGTAGGCGCATAAGTTAATCCTTTCAGCGTAATCAGTGAGCGCACCACCGCATCGCGCCATTTCCCTTCGCTATGAAATTGTTTGGCCCAGTCACTCCAGAATACTTCCGTGTCGCGCAATGCGTGATCGGCGTGGATCTTTCTCGGCGGCTCTAAGTGAGAGGCGAACCACGTGAGCACAAACGGAACGCGGTCACCTTTTGCCACAGTAAACTCGGCCACGGTAGTTAAATCCTTCCCGCACGTTTCAACCGGCGTTCGCAAGATCAGGCCATCGGGACCGGCAATTGCTTCAAGACCATCGTGTCGTTTACGTTTCCGCACCCACGGCACGATCTGCCCGTAATCGAAACGGATGATCAGTTCCATCTGCATCCGCACCTGGCCACGCAATCCCTCGATGATGCGGATGATGTCCGGATTCTCGCCACGCGGCGGCATGAAATCGATCAGGCGAACAGCGCCGCTCTTGGTTTCAATTTCCGTTTCAAGAATCAACGTCTCGCCCCGATACCGGCGGCGAGTTGTTTCAACTTTCTCGTCCGGAAAAAATCGCCAGTGCCCATTTTTCGCGTCGCCTAGCAGCGAGGCAAAACAGGCTGGCGAATCGAATCGAGGAAAGCAAAGCCAATCGACGCACCCATCGCGACTCACCAACGCGCCGGTCTGCGTGTCGCTGAGAAACCCGTAGTCCTCGATCTTTGTATTTTCCTTCACCACTTAATTCGTCCTGTAACTCTAACTCTTAACTCGTGCTCGCCTGCCCGCCGTAGCCTCGGCGAAGGCGGGTCCTCCTGCTCGTGCTCTTAATCGTGCTCGACCGGCTCTGTGGTGGCAGCCGTGTCGGCTGCATTCGCCAGTCTTTCAATCCCATCCCGCGTTAATCGAAACACCGTCCACTCATCCATCGGCTTGGCGCCAAGGGCGCGATAGAACTTAATCGCCGGCTCATTCCAATCCAGCACAGCCCATTCCATCCTGCCGCACCCGCGATCACGCGCAATCTTCGCAAGCTCGACCAGCAACGCGCGACCATAACCCTTTCCGCGCTTTTCCGGCTTCACGAACAGATCTTCCAGATAAAGCCCCGGCCGGCCTAGCCAGGTAGAGAAATTATGAAAGAAAATCGCGAACCCGACCGGGGATTTGCCTTCAAACGCAAGTAGCACCTCCGCTGCTGGTCGTTCCCCGAATAAAAC
>QHMS01000166.1 GCA_003217895.1 Verrucomicrobiota bacterium | reverse complement strand
CAGCCTACGTCCATGAGAGATTTTTCGTGGTGTTGCTTGGCGATGAGCATGTAGAGCGACGGAACAATGAAAAGCGTAAAGATCGTTCCGATGCTCATCCCGCCGACAAGTACAAGACCGATTGAGTTTCGGGCGGCTGCACCGGCGCCGCTCACCAGCGTAAGCGGGAAATGACCTGCTACAGTAGCCGCGCTCGTCATCATAATTGGTCGCAACCTAATCCGCGCGGCCTGCGAGACTGCACTAAGTTTGTCCATGCCTTTGCGTTGCATTTCGTTTGCGAACTGCACAATCAGGATCCCGTTTCTGGAGACAAGCCCAACCAAGGTTACTAAACCCACCTGTGAGTAAATGTTTAAGGAAGTAGTCCAACCGCTTGTGAAAAAGTTTCCAAACGGCATTTTCAAAAACATGAAGATGACCGCGCCGAAAAGCGCCAGCGGCACTGAGCCCAACAGAACGATGAATGGATCGCGAAAGCTGTTGAACTGCGCGGCCAGGACCAAAAAGATCAACACTATCGCCAACACAAACACCGGAATAAACTTGTCCCCCTCCGTGCGGAGCTGGCGCGATTCGCCGGTGTAATCGATGACGTAACCTTTGGGCAAAATATTACGCGCTTCGTCTTCGAGAAATTTCAGCGCCGAATCGAGCGAACGTGTCGGAACTCCGCTGATGGTGACAGCGTTAAGTTGCTGCATCCGATTAAGCGAACGAGCTACCGTCTTGTGCTTGATCGACGCGACAGTGCTCAGTGAGATGAGCTTATTGTTCGGGCCGCTTACGTAGATGTTCTCCAACTGCTGTGGATTCAGCCGATCAATCCGCTTGATCTGCGGAATGACCTTGTAGCTCCGTCCGGCGATGTTGAAACGATTGACATAGTTTCCGCCGATCGCTGCGGTGAGATCGGCGCCCACTTGTTGCATGTCCAGGCCGAGCGACCCCACTTTGTCGTGATCGAAAACAAACTCAGCCTGCGGCTGATCGATCTTTCGAAACTCACCGGAGTGCTATCGCTGCCCGGAAGAGCAGACGGCATCACCGGAAACATTTGAATACCGGGAATCGCTCCGAGTTTCTGCTGAACGACTGGAAGATACGCCGAGGTCTTTGTTTTGCGCACACCCCACGGTTTTAGAACCATCCCGCCAAAACCGTTATCCGGAAATGTGAGTTGAAATGTGAAACGCGTATCCGGGACGTCGTGGAAAACCTTCCCAGCTGCATCGGCGTACCGAATTGTGTCGTCGATGGTCGCATTGGCCGGCGCAGTCATGACTCCAAAGATCACTCCCTGATCTTCTGTCGGCGCTAACTCCTTTGAGGCAAACTTCGGGATCATTACGAACATGAAGAGCGCAAGCACCGAGACTCCCGCCCAAACCAGATAGACCGCCGGTCGTGCGTTGAGAGTCCGGTCGAGATGACTGCCATACCACTCGCGGAAACGATCAAACGTGCGGTTCACCCAACCGCTAAATCCGTGATCGACGTGTTCGGGACGCAGCAAGTGCGCCGCCATCATCGGCGAAAGCGTGAGCGCGACTATGCCGGAGATGAGCACAGCGCCCGCAAGCGTCAAAGCGAACTCGCGGAACAGCGCGCCGGTTAATCCACCTTGCAGCGCAATTGGAGTGTAAACGGTGGCAAGTGTGAGCGTCATCGCGATGATCGGGCCGACGAGCTCGCGAGCACCTTTCAGCGCCGCATTCATGCGCGACATGCCTTCGCGCATGTGACGCTCCACATTTTCAACAACGACGATCGCGTCGTCCACCACCAATCCGACCGAAAGCACAATCGCCAGCAGCGTCAGCAGATTCAGCGAGAACCCGAACGCCTGCATGAGGAACATCGCCCCGATGAGCGAAATCGGGATCGCCACCACGGGCACGATCACGGAGCGGAACGACCCGAGGAACAAGAAGATCACCAACATTACGATGAGCAGCGTGTCGATCAGAGTCTTTACGACTTCGTGGATCGCGTCGTTGATGTACGCGGTCGAGTCATAGGCGATTTCAGCATTCAGGCCCGAGGGCAGTTCGCGCTTGATCTGTTCCATCTCGATGCGCACTCGCTTAATCACATCCACCGAGTTCGCGTTCGGCAGAACGTAGATGCCCATGAAGACCGCTTTTTGTCCGGAGAACCGCACTTCGGCGTTGTAGTCTTCGGCACCGAGAACGACGTCCGCGATGTCACCCAGCCTGATGAGAGTTCCTTTGTCTTCCCGCACGACAAGTTTTTTGAAATCGTCTGCCGTGTGCAGATCAGTGTTCGCCGTGAGATTCACCTGAAGCAGCGAGCCTTTTGTGCTTCCCACCGCTGCGAGATAATTATTGCGCGCAAGGGCGGTGCGGACTTGCGCCGGCGAGATGTTCAACGCCGCCATGCGATCGGGTTTCATCCAGATTCGCATCGCGAAGTAGCGACCGCCGAGGATGTCGGCCTTCTGCACTCCGCCGACGGCGGTCAGCCGCGGCTGCACCAGCCGCACGAGGTAATCCGTGACTTCGTTCGGTTGAAGAATGTCCGACGTGAAACTTAAATAGGCCGAGGCTCGCTGCGAATCGGCCGACAGTATTTCGATTACGGGAATCTCAGCTTCCGGAGGTAGATCGCGCCGGATCGCGTCAACTTTGGAGCTGATATCAGATAATGCCTTGTTGGCGTCGTAATTCAGTTTAAGACGCGCAGTGATCACTGATTGCCCTTGTTTGCTTTGCGACTGGATGTAATCGATGCCATCGGCTGCCGCGATTGCACGCTCGAGAGGCGTTGTAATGAATCCGCGAACCAGCTCTGCATCCGCGCCGACGTAAACTGTCGTTATGCTAATCGAAGCGATATCGCTCCGCGGATATTGCCGAACATTCAGACCGCCGAGGCCCGCGAGTTTGGGAAAAAGAATCGGCAACACTGCTTTCGATCCGGCGATAAGGATCACAAAACTGACCACCATCGCCAGCACCGGCCGCTTGATGAAGAGATCAGTGAACGACTTCATTGGAAAAATCCGAAACACGAATCCCGAAATCCGAAACAAATTCGAATAGCAAAATTCAAATTGCCGAAACGCGCGTCTACATTTCCCACGAATTGCAGTTTATTCATTCGAGATTGTTTCGAATTTCGATATTCGGATTTCGAGATTTCCGCTTAAGTGTCTGCCGGGTTCGGGTCCAACTCCGGCTTTGGCGCTAGTTCGTTATTAATCGTTACCACCATTCCGTTGCGTAACTTGAAGACTCCGGTGCCCACGATCTCCTCGCCTGCCTTCAACCCTTTCAAAACTGCAACGAAGTCTCCTCGCACTTCCCCAATTCGCACAAATTGTTGACGGAGCACGAGTCCTTCCTTTCCACTTTTCGGGTCCTTTTGTTTTTCGATCACAAAGACCGAATCGCCGTACGGCGCATAAGACACGGCCGAGCCGGGAATCACGATGGCTTTTTTTATTTCCGGCAACATGACATCAACTTTCGCAAACATCCCAGGCCGCAGCACGTGATCGGGATTTTGCAGTGTCGCCTGCAACGGCACATTGCGAGTGATCGGGTCCACATTGGAATTGATCGCAGTCAGTTTCCCGTTGAATTCGCGTCCGAGAAGCGCATCGACGTGCACCCGCACTTCCAAATCTTTGGTCAATTTCGAGACGTGTTGCTCCGGCAATGCAAAATCGACGTACACCGGATCCAGCGCCGTCAGCGCGATAACTTGCTGACCAGCATTGATCATTTGTCCGACGTTCACCTGCCGAATACCAAGCTGCCCGTCAAACGGCGCGACAATCGTCTTTTTTGCAATATTGGAGCGCATCTGATCGACAACGGCGTTCAGTCGCGTGAATTTCGATTGGGCAGAGTCGAGCTCGGCGCCTGAAACGACCTTCTTCATGGCAAGATCGCGGGCGCGTTCCAGATCCGTGCGCGCCAGGTGCGCTTCAGCTTCTGCAGATCGCAAAAGTGCTTCCTCTTGCGACGCATCCAGCTTCATGAGCAGGTCACCTTTCTTGGCCTCTCCGCCGTTTTCGAACGCAATCTCAGTCACCACGCCGCCCAGCTCGGTGGACACAACGGCCCCTTGCGCAGCGCTCACCGATCCCACAGCTGATAGCCTCGGAGCCCAATCCTCTTCTTTGACTGGCGCGCTGGTGACAGTGACCGAGGGCATCATCTTGGGGCTGCTCATCATTTTGCCGATTTGCAGCGCTTTGATGCCGAAAACAAAAATAACAATCGCGACGAGCAGACCTATGGCAACGCCAAGACTTCGGCGTCGGCGCGGTCTTACGTTCGATTGCACTGGAACAGCTGAAATACTTTTCGCAACGTCATGCATAAGAGAGTTCTGTCTTTGGTTCGAACAGCAAACGCCAGAGCGTTCGCGTCACTTCCAGTTGCCGCGCGCACCGTTCAGCTGCGGTCGTTTCTTGGGGACGCAACACATCGAACATCAACATTCCGCGCGCGACGGCGAAAATTAATTCTGCTAATTCGATGGGGGAAAGGCCGTGTCCGGCGCTTTGAGCTTCGGGCGCCCGCTGAATAAGTTCAGTCACGCCATCCA
>QHMS01000165.1 GCA_003217895.1 Verrucomicrobiota bacterium | reverse complement strand
GCAACGGAATTGTAGCCACTTCACTATGCGAAGCGCGCGCGTCGCCCGCAGGGCGACGGCTACAAACCCGTGCTTGATCAGACGCAGGATCAAATTTCTCCTTCGGTAACTTCGTCGATGCAATCGCACCGCTGGCGTCGCGTTTCCACAAAATGGTCCGCAGACAACCGCCATTGGATCGGCAGAAGTTCCCCACGAGATTATCGATCTGCGAATCAGAAATTTTTGCCGCGACCCGGTACATCCCCGACTGTCGATCCAACGTTTCCCGCAACGGAGTGGTTTGCAGTTTATGGCTTTTCCAGGCAGCGAACATCGCGAGCCGTCCTGGATAAAAATAGTCCAGCGCGTGTCTCAGGTCTTCGAGCGTCTCGAGCTCCAGTCGCCAGCCGTGACGCAGGTTCGGCGCGGTTTTAAGCGGCCGATAGTCTCCCGCGTCGTCGTATTTCGCAATCTCAACCGCGTCTTCTGGGGCTCGAAATATCTTCAATTGATCTGCCGCTTCCTCATCGCGATGGGAGAGCGCGAACCCGTCCGCGCTCGTTTTCCGAACCAGAATTTGGCCGACGCAAAAGTTTCGGGAGTCGTTACAGACCTTTTCGAGGACTTTCTCGACAGGGTCTGCCATTGGTAGAGCGCCCGGCAGCCGCCGGCGCGCACGCGCTAGTGCAAGCAGTGCGCGATCAGCCCGCCCGCGCGTTCCAGAAATTGCCGATCTTCATCGGCGAAGGCATTCAATTTATCGCTCTCGGCATCGAGCATACCGAGGATGTGGCGGTGATTGTTGCGCATGGGCACAATGATCTCAGAGCGCGTAGTGTGGAACGTGGGCAGATAACGCAAGTCCCTGTGCACGTCGCCCACGATGACCGGCTCGCCCGATTCCAACGCCGCGCCGCACAGTCCTTGTGTAAGGGGAAAACGCGCATACGTGGGCGGCTCCTTGCCGGTTTCGGCCATGATCACAAATTCATTCTTGATGATCTTGTAAATCGCCAGCCACCGGTAGTCGCGCGCGGCGCGAATCATCTCTACCAGTTCGTTCATTCGTTTTCGAGTGCACCCGCCGGCCAACGCAAACGCCCCGATCTCCTGCAGCTTTTTGCACGTTGTCTCCTTCATTTGCGGGAAGCCAATCTGGCGTAAAACAAACCGCGCGCCAGCACGATTTCAACTTTTTGCATTCAACGCTTGCTCGACAATGATATCAGCAAAACCGGCGTCGGTGCCGATGGACGGCGCATAGAATAAGGAGCGGCCGCCAATCTTGTACGGGTTGCGACGGAAAACTTCGCCGCGCGCTAACCCAATGTCATCCCGAGCGGAGTCGAGGGATCCCGTGAAGTTACCCAAGGGCTTCACTGCGAGATCCTTCGACTTCGCTTCGCTGCGCTCAGGATGACTCCGTGAAATCCCGATCAATCGCGGTATGTCTTCGTAACTGTGCAAGCCATCAGAAATAAAAAACGGGACCACGACTACGTTCCGAGTTTTCGTCAATTTCCGCCAATCGGAAACGAGCGGCGGCTCTTCCATGTACACGTTCAGCACAGTCGCGTATTTTCCGAGTGCCCGAATCTTTTCCGCTTCGCGTTTCGCGGCGACGGCGCTGTTTTCATTCAAATCGGTTCCATGCGCGACGATCAGCAAGCTGGTCTCGCCAGGACTGACACCTGGTGCGACCTCGCATGCGCGCTTGAGCAGCAGCTCGGTCATCATCGGGTGATTTCCAACCGGCTCCGAATATTTCCAGATTTGGCCGTTGGGTCGTTTTGTGACCCGTCCGTTCAGATCAAGCTCGCGCGGAACCACCGTCTGCGTGAAATAACCTTCGCTGATAAAATTCGGCACCACGCAAACTTCGCGAATCAATTCTGGATCGAACAAGAAGATCGCATCGCGCAAGCTCGGTTCTTCTTTCCAGAACGCGCTCTCGACACCCGCAAAAATTTCCCGGCGCCGGATCTCCGCCGCATGCGCCAGGGTCGGCGCGCTCGAATCGGGATTCACGGTCGAGCCGTGAGCGACGATGAGCAAGGCAGCGTCAGTTCGGAGCGTCACACCAAGTAATTAACCACAGAGAACAGAGAGAGCACATAGACAACATCCTAATTTCCTCCGTGACCTCTGTGGACTCCGCGGTTAAACTTTAGCGGATGAAATTTCGCACCTACAAAAACACGGATCTGAGAGTTAGCGAAGTGGGGTTCGGACTGTGGACGATTTCCACCGGCTGGTGGGGAAATTTTACCGAGGGCGAGGCGATTGCGCTCATGCACGAAGCATTCGATCTCGGTATCACTTTGTTCGATGCGGCTGATACATACGGAAACGGATTGAGCGAAGAATTGATCGCGAAGGCGTTCCCGAACCAGCGAGATGAAATCGTGATCGCGACCAAGATCGGCTACGATTTCGTCCACTACGGCCAGGCGCGCGGACGCGGGCAGCGGGAAATTCCGCAGGATTTTTCGCCAGAAGCGGTGACTCGCGCGACGGATGCGGCGCTCAGCCGATTAAAGACGGATCGGATCGATCTGCTCCAATTGCACAACATTCGTATGGAACAAGTTTATGACGACGCCCTTTGGACGACTCTCGAAAAATTAAAGGCAGAAGGAAAAGTTCGTTATTACGGTATGGCGCTGGGGCCGGCGATCGGCTGGCTGTACGAGGGGACGAACTGCATTCGCGAGCGCGACATGACGAGCGTGCAACACATCTACAACATGCTCGAGCAGCATCCCGGGCGCGCTTTTCACGAAGCGGCGACGGACGCCGGCAAAGACACCATGTTCCTCATTCGCGTGACGCATTCATCCGGAATGCTCGAAGGAAAATACACTGCGGAGACGACCTTCCCGCCGACTGATCATCGCAGCCATCGCCCGCGCAGCTGGCTGCTCAACGGGATCAAAAAAGTTGAGCAATTGCGCTTCCTTGAAAATTCCGATCGCACGCTGGGACAGGCGGCATTGCAATGGCTGCTGGCGGATGATCGCGTCGCTTCGACCTTGCCGAACATTTACAACGAAGAACAGCTCGTTGAATTCGCCGAGGCGCCTGAATGTCCACCCCTCACGACCGACGATATGGCAAAGATCGACGAACTTTATTCCGACAACTTCGGAATCGAAGAAGAACCAGCCAAGTTTAAGGGAACAATGGAGCTGCCGAAGGAAACTGCGGTGGCATAGACTGTAGCCGCTTCGCTGTGCGAAGCGCCACGCCGAATTTGCAAAAGCGCGTGCACAACGCCGCCCATAGGG
>QHMS01000164.1 GCA_003217895.1 Verrucomicrobiota bacterium | reverse complement strand
GTTCTGGTGGCCGGCGGCTACAACGGCTCGACCACGGTTGCAAATGCAGAGGTGCTGGATCTGAGTTGCGGACCGACACAGACGCCAACAGCAACACCTACGGCGAGTCCAACGGCTACCCCGACAGCTACGCCTACGCCTACGCCAACACCTACACCTACGCCAAGCGGAGCACCCTCGCCGCCAATAGCTCATCCGGCGACCTATATCGCCAGTAACAGTTTCATAGCGAACTGGAGCAGGGTGAGCGGGGCAACCGGTTATCGGCTGGACGTGTCCACGAGCAGTTCGTTTAGCACTTACGTTCCGGGCTATCAAAACCTGAACGTTGGCAACGTGGCCAGTCGCAGTGTTACCGGCCTAAACGTAAGCACCACGTATTATTATCGCGCCCGCGCATACAATGGCGCCGGAACCAGCGGCAACTCCAACGTTGTAAGTGTGACGACACTTAGTGCGACGGGGGCACCGGTGGTCGTCACCAATGCGGCAACCTTAATCGCTAGCTTCTCAGCCACGCTCAATGGCTCAGTGGATCCGCATGGACACTCCACAACTGTTCACTTCGAGTACGGAACAACCACTGGCTACGGGCAAACCACCGCGAATCAGACGAAGACCGGTAACACGTACCAGAATGTGGCTGCCAACATAAGCGGCTTAGCTCCGAGCACTACCTACCATTTTCGGATTGTGGCCATGAACAGTGCTGGGACTGTTCACGGAAGCGACAGGACCTTTACTACGCTGAGCGCCATGGGGTCGCCAGTGGTCATAACCAATCCAGCAACCTTAATCGCGAGCCTTTCAGCCACACTCAACGGCTCACTGGATCCGCATGGGTTGCCGACGAGCGTGCACTTCGAGTATGGCGCCACGATCAGCTACGGACTTACCACCGCTCCCCAGAGTCAGAGTGGAAATACGTACAGGAATATCAGTGCCAACATCGGCACCCTAACCGCGAGCACCGTGTATCACTTTCGGATTGTGGCCACCAATAGCGGCGGCACCAGATTCGGCAGCGACAGGACATTTAGCACGCTTAGCGCGACCGGCCCGCCTGTGGCCATCACTAACCCGGCGACAAACGTGGCCAGTTCTTCCGCCACACTTAATGGCTTAGTCGATCCGCATGGACACTCCACAACTGTTCACTTCGAGTACGGAACAACCACTGGCTACGGGCAAACCACCGCGAATCAGACGAAGACCGGTAACACGTACCAGAATGTGGCCGCCAACATCAGCGGCTTAACTGCGAGCACTACCTACCATTTTCGGATTGTGGCTAACAACATCGGTGGCACGACTAACGGCAGCGACAAGACCTTTACCACGCCTTAGCGGCTGATAAGATCGGGAGAATACGATCGTGGGGAAGAACGGCACGCCCTTTGTGGGCGCGGCCATCAAAACAAATAATGCACCACCGCGTTGAGGCGTTGCGCGGAGCTGCTCAGAAGATTCGGGAAACTGGGCGATTACGCTCGCCTCATCAGCTCGGTTTTTTTGAGTCTGCTACAGGTGTTGAACCGCTTTTTGCAAGCGCTTTCGACTTCTTCAGTTTTGTCTCCTCGTCATCCGTTTCACCGATGCCGATCGAGAAGAATGCATTCGGAGAAATGGCTAAACGTGGTCACCTCACACCAGCCGCCCGCGCAACAAAAGCTGTGGATTATTCCTTATTCATGCGAAAAAAGAGCTTGACCCGATGACACGGATCAAAGGGCTGGATTTTCGCTGAGACACCGTTTCGCGCGATCCCCCAGATCCAACTGGAGCCCCGAGTCAGCCGAAGTGAGGCCGCTGTTCAAAGCACCTCGTGAGGATGGTTCCTGGTTCCACGCGGAACTGGCTTGCACTTTACGCAAGGTCAACCATTCCATCCTCAACAGAAAATTCGAAAATATGAAAACTCTCCCAGCACCGTTGAAGCTATTTCTTCCGTTGATATTCGTCGCGCTCATGCCCGCAACGACGAAGGCGCTTGATCCCACTGCCGGCGCGATAACCACAAATGTCACTAACGGTGGCGGCACGTCATACTCTTTTGCCGTCCGTTATGCCGACGACGGAGAAATCGACGTCGGCTCTCTCGATAGCAATGACGTGCGCGTCACCGGCCCGGGCGGTTTCAACGTTGCAGCCACATTTGTGTCCGTCAATATCAATACCAACGGCACACCCCGTATCGCGACATATTCGATCGTACCGCCAGGCGGCAGTTGGAATTTCGCCGACAACGGCACATACAACGTGGTGATGCAGGCAAATCAGGTGTTCGACGGCATCGGCAACCCTGTCGCAGCCGGCAATATCGGCAGCTTTACCGTGGCGGTAGGAATGTCATCGCCAACTCCCACTCCGGCCCTCACAAGCAATTCGGCGACGAACGTCGCAAGTTTTTCTGCGACACTCAATGGATCACTAAACCCGCATGGGGCAACGACGAGCGTCTATTTCCAATACGGTCTGACCACAAGCTACGGCTCGATGACTGCGACGCACACTAAGACTGGGAACACCGCCCAAGCCGTTAGCGCAAACATCAGCGGCTTAAACGTGAGCACCACGTACCATTTCCGAATTGTAGCCCACAACAGTGGCGGCACTAGCTTTGGCAGCGACAGGACGTTTACCACGCTCAGCGCGACCGGCTCTCCCGTCGTCGCCACTAAGCCGGCCACATTGATCGCGAGTTTTTCAGCCGCGCTCAATGGCTCGCTCGATCCTCATGGATTGACCACGAGTGTTCACTTCCAGTACGGCACAACGACCGCGTACGGACTTACCACCGCGCCTCAGAGCCAGAGTGGCAACACCTACCGGAACGTGAGTGCCAACATTAGCAGCCTAACTGCAAGCACAACTTATCATTTCCGAATTGTAGCCAGCAACAGCTCCGGCACCACGATGGGAAGCGACAAGACCGTTACCACACTTAGCGCCACCGGCGCCCCCGTTGTGACGACCGGCACTGTTACCAACAAAACTGCTTCTTCTGCGACACTCAATGGCTCACTTGATCCGCATGGGTTGGCCACAAGCGTTTCATTTCAGTATGGCACGACCACCAGTTACGGGCACACGACGCCGACTCAAAGCCAGAGTGGGAACACGTACCGAAACATCGCTGCTGCCATTAGCGGCTTAACTACGCACACTACTTACCATTTCCGGATGATGGCCACTAACAGTGGCGGCACCAGGCTGGGTAGCGATGGGATCTTTACCACGCCTTAGTGGCTGATGAGGTCGCGAGAATACGATCGCGGGGAAGACGGCAGGCCTTTTGTGGGCGCGGCCATCAAAACAAATAATGCATTCACCGCGTTGAGCTGTTGCGCGGAGCTGCTCAGAAGATTCGGGAAACTGGGCGATTACGCTCGCCTCATTAGCTCCCTTTTTTTGACTCTGTTACAGGCGTTGAAGCGCTTTTTCGGCGAGCGCTTTCGATTTCTTAAGTTTCGTGTCCTGGTCATCTGTTCCACCGACGCCGATCGAGATGAATGCATCTCCCTTTAGCACATAAAGCATCCCACCGAATCGATTGCCGACCCAATAAGCATCGTCTCCCAAGCCCTCGATCTTTTTCGGCGGCGAGCCTTGTTCCTTCTCGTCGCCGGTTTTTGTCTTGGGTTCTTCGTCCTGATACGGATCAAACTTCTCTTTCCAAAAATCTTTTGGGCTCCGTTTGCCCGGGTGATCTGGGTCGCGTTGTACTACGGCAAGGTTCACCGATTTGCTAAACTCGGTCGCCGTGTAGAAACATTGCGACACGCGAAAACCTCCGTCGGAGCGCGCGCTATTCTTTGTTCCGCTCATCGGCGATCCCTGGGTCGTTTGGATCTCGTCGAGGGTAATTAACCCGCAAACATCGCGTGGCGCGGGCGACGATGTTTCGCGTTTGTTACATGCGGACAAATCTACGAACAGAGAACACAGCAACAGCAGCGCAAGATTCCGACACATTGATAATAAATCGTTCAAGAATGGCGACTCGGCCAGAATCGTCTCCTGAATGCTGGATTTATCTTTGGGGAAGTCTGATCACGACAGTTGCCGTGTTCGCGCTTTGCAGACCACGCGAGTCGGTGACCGTGAGTCGCGCGGCGTAAGTACCCGCGTGTTGGTAACGGTGCGAAATGGTCGGCGTAGTTCGCGTGACCGCAGCTGAACCATCCCCAAAATTAAATGTATATGACGCGATCGTGTCGGCCGGCGGCGCAGTGTCGGGGTCATATGATCCAGAGCCATCGAAGTTAACCGTTAATGGAGGTCTGCCCGAGCTTGGCGATGCGGTGAGCGCCGCGATCGGTGGGTTGTTCGGTCTGCACACCTGATTGTCGTTGACGGTGTAACTGCCAGTGAAAGCCAGACTGTCCGGCATCTGATCGTAAAGCTCCGTGATTAGGCCGCCTCCAGTCTGGGACACGCCGGAAACGAAACCGCTAATGGTATTACCCGGATTCAACCCAAGATCACTCGCCTTAACCACAATTACGACCTTGTTGTAAGGCGGCGCATAACCGCTGGTCGGTTCGGCGGGTCGCTGGCTTCCGGCAGTCACAAACCGGCCATCAATCCCGCCGCTGCCGTTGGGAGCTGGCGTGTAGGACTCGAATACTGGTGTAGTACCGTTCCAAGTCATGTGCACAGCGCGGTAGTGAAACGTCTGTAACGGAGCGGGGTCAGGTATTTTCATCGCGACATACCAGGACGAGCCGATCGGCTGTGGCGATTGCCCGGGATCGGTATTGATGGTGAAGGCCAGCCGGATGACATTGTCCGCAGCATAAGGCTGCGCGATCTGGAAAGAGCGCAGGTCAGTTCCAGCCGGTGCCGGACCCGCAATTCCGAGGACTGCGTGGTTGTCGCCCGATGCGTCGGTCAATTTGGTGAGACCTGGAAGTGCACAGACGTTTTCTGGCGGTGGTGGAGCGACCATAGTCAAATCCACTTCATTGCTCTGGGGTCCGACGCCAACCGCATTGATGGCCTTGACCACATAATAGTAGTGGGTCACAGCAGGATCGGCGGTCGTGTCATCGAAAGTGGTTCTGTTAGTCTGCGCTAGTGGCACCTCGACACCCGGTGATGTTCCGCGCAGGATCTGATAATTGGCAATATCCGAGCCGCCGTTGTCGGGAGCCTTCCAGCTTAGATGAGAACCGGCAGGATCGCGCGTCCCGGACAAACAGGAAGCTTTCGGCGCTGCCGGTTCTACCGGGTCCAAATTGGCGAACAGGGGCTTGCCTCCCGATTGCCGGGCAACACGCATGAAGGCGACAAAATCATTGCCCGCTGTGCCCGCGATGCAGCCAGGCGTCACGCAGCCGTCGCTGTATCCGTAGAGAACG